>CAYHZG010000059.1:0-1615 GCA_964361105.1 uncultured Candidatus Saccharibacteria bacterium | reverse complement strand
GAACCGGTCAGTGATTCTATTTTTGCGGTGATAGGGGAAGAGCTTGGTTTTGTCGGGATGATTTTGGTTTTATTCCTGCTTTTAATGTTTGTGATTACTTTATTTAAAGTTGCCAGAAGGACAAAAGATAAGTTTGCTTCTTTATACGCCGTTGGTTTGGCTTCTTGGGTTGGGCTTCAGTCGTTTGTAAATATTGCTTCTTTAAGCGGATTAATGCCTCTGACCGGGATTCCTTTACCTTTCATTAGTTATGGCGGAACGTCCCTCGCAGTATTAATGACCGCTACTGGCATACTTGTTAATATTTCGAAGGAGGCGTGATTTTTTTCTGGCAGCGGCGCGTTTGGCAAGATATGACTTAGTTGCCTTGTCTATTACTTGCTGGGCCTGGGGAATTAAGGTTTTTGCTTCTTCAACTTTTCCTTGGGCAGCCAATTTTTTTATTTTTTTGGTGATATCTTTAATGGCCTCTTTTTTTTGGAGGTTTCGTTCGCGTTTTCGTAAGGATTGTCTTAATGCTTTTTTAGCTGAACTTGTTATAGGCACAGTTGTTTGAATATAACAAAAACCAGACTTTTTATCAAGGAGATATTGACCCAGAACGAAGCTGCGAGGGCTCGCAGCATGCCTCTGCTTCGTACGGGATTGACAAATTTTTGTCAATCTTCTATCATGTTAAGTTAGTAATTTCTCACAGAAGGGAGGGATGGAAAGTGCCTGCGGTTAATACACCGTCGCATGAGCCGATTGCCTTGGAGAAGGTTAAAGAGGGTCTGCGGATGGCTCGGGCCGGAATGGCTCGCTGGGAAAAGAAAGGAGATCCAACCGACAGAGAGATTCTTCTTCAGATCTACAACGAAGTCTCCGTTTTCGTGGAGGAGATGGAGACGAGACTTGGCCTGGCCACCGGCGATGAACTTCCCGATGACTAACCTTTGTCCAACAAGAGGCGCCATGAACCTTCATCAAAAAATCACCGCGAGTCAGAGCAATTGGGTCCGAGCTCCGAGCACTGGTCTTGCTCATCCGACTCTCGGTGATTTTCGTTTTTATTTTCCGTTTTTCCTTAACTTTAAAATCTGTTCCCTTATCATCAGGGCCGTTTCAAAATCTAACTGTTTAACGGCTTTAGCCATACTTTTTTGAAGTCTTTTTATGGCTTCATCAGTGTCATACCAAGCCGTAAGTATGGGTACATCTTCATAAACTTTTTCTTTTGTTCGTTTTATCAGTAAATCATAGTCCTTGATTACTTTTTTAATTGATTGCGGCGTAATATTGTTTTGCTTATTATAAATTTCCTGAATTTTTCTCCGGCGTCCCGTTTCTCTAATTGCCGCTTTCATTGAGCGAGTGACCTTATCAGCATATAAAATGATATGGCCGTTAATGTGCCTGGCCGCGCGGCCCATTGTTTGGATTAAGGTAGTTTCATTTCTTAAAAATCCTTCTTTATCAGCGTCAAAAATGGCGATTAGAGAGACCTCGGGTAAATCCAGACCTTCTCTTAAAAGATTTACGCCGACAATAACGTCATATTGGCCGGTTCTTAGGCCGTTTATAATTTCAAGGCGGTCTAAAGTTTTAATTTCCGAATGAATGTAATTTGTTTTGA
>CAYHZG010000058.1:0-1951 GCA_964361105.1 uncultured Candidatus Saccharibacteria bacterium | reverse complement strand
TTGACCAGGCCAAAGAATGCGTCAAGTGTGGCGCCAAAATGCGCGAAAAGGGCGGAAACATAAAAGTCCGAGGCGGAATCAAAGAATGCAACCACGAGTGGGGTCCGGTTGCCGGAGAAATAGAATTAAAAGAATTGGATAACTTTGAAACCGATATCAAAGCCTTCTTGGCTTGTAAAACCCTGTGGGAATGGGAATATGACTTTTGGGTTAAGAAAATCAAAAATGGTGTCTCCCCTACTTCGAACAATTACTAGCTAAAGTATAACCAGCCGAAATCGCTTCCTGTTCAGAATTAAACCAAATTTGATTTTCCGGTTTAATTCTTTTGGCGCTCGGACACCAAGCAAAATGATATTTGGTTCCATTTTTTGAAACTACAACTCTAAAATCTACTTTTAAATCTTTGCCCTCTCCCCTACTCGCTTCATTCGTATCAACTCGTATATTAGTATTTTGATCGTTAAAAATTTCCTGGATGCTCGCCTTCTCTATTTTAATTGGCTGGCTAGCGGTTTTAGAAATCCGGCCAAGCTGAAAACTCAAAAGAGAAATCAAAATAATTAAAAATATGAGGAACAGATTTTTATTGATTATATTTAAAACTTCTGCTATCATAATTCTACTTACTAATTACTATTTTCTAAGTTCTAACTTATGGCCCATACAAAACAGAAAGGTTCGTCTAAAAATGCAAGGGAATCAGCCTCCAAGCGTCTTGGCGTTAAGCTTTCTGGCGGCCAAATCGCTTACCCGGGCAATGTCATAATCCGACAGCGCGGAACTAAGTATATTCCCGGGCTTGGCGTCCGTCTTGGCGGCGACGACACGATTTATGCAGTAAAGGAAGGTAAAATCCAATTTAAAACAAAGAAAATTTCAAAGTTCGACGGCTCTAAAAGGGCAGTTAATGTAGTCAGTGTTATCTAACTAAACTACCTTTTCTTTCTTCTTCTCTCTATCACCGCTTCCACTTCGAATTTGGCTTCAACATCATAATATTTAAATAGGGCGCTATAGATGCCAAGCTTCTTTATCGGTTCACTAATCAAAATATAATCCGGATCGACCCCTATCCCCTTTTCTTTCAAAGCTTCGCTTAATTTTTTAGGATTGACTGCGGCATATAAATTTCCTTTCTCATCGCCTGGCATTTCTAAAATCAATTTTAACTCTTTGAGTTTTTCAGCGACTTGTTTCATTCTTTCAATTTCTTCTTTTTCTGTTAAGGCTTTTTTCTCTTTCAGCTCCCCTACTCTTTTCAAATTTTCTTGCGTCGCCAAGATTGCTAGTTTCTTTGGCACCAAAAAATTCCTGGCATAACCATTTTTCACCTCTCTGGTCTCCCCTATCTGCCCTAGCCCTTTTATGTTTTCGGTTAGAATTACTTTCATTTCATAAAAAGCTTGCGCGAGGTATATCAAATTTCATTCGTTTGGTGTCCCTTCTTGAAAATAGCGCGCCACTTTGCTCGAGTTGCCGACAAATAGGGCGTCTCTACCCCTCCACCCCTATCTTGTTACTGGCAATTCTTCGCAAAGATAGCGGCTATTTTCTAAGACGACTCCCCACGCTCAGAAATTTGATACACCTCGCCGCTTTTTATATTTTTGATTAATACCTAACCTTATGATACAAAAACTACAGACCTTTTCAAGGATGGTGAAAAATGACTCAGGCCCAAGCCACTAAGAATCTCGAATTTCCAAATTCTAGTGAACCCCAACGAGTATGCTTAAAAATCCACGCCAATGTTTATCAAAACGTAGGGATTATCGCACACTTCGAAAATAGGGGCAAAAAGGATGTTATAGAAGAAGCGATAATCTACTATCTACGTGCGAAAGGCATTCCTGACCCAACTCAACCGCCAACCATTTCTTGGACGCCCAAACCCCCAAAAGCCACCAAAGTGTAAGCAATGGTGGCTTCGTTGTTTTTAGCGAACTAT
>CAYHZG010000057.1:0-2112 GCA_964361105.1 uncultured Candidatus Saccharibacteria bacterium | reverse complement strand
TCTTCAGCAGATAATTTCTCAGCAATTTCACCGGTTTGGTCATTTGAAGCATCGTCAAAAATTAATATTTCATAATCAAAGCCATGCTGTTTAAGTTTTTCCTTAACCGACCTTACGGTAAATTCAATGGCTTCCTCTTCGTTATAAGCCGGCATAATGAGCGAAATTGACCTTTCCATACCACCTCCTCGCGACAGCAATTTTTATATTAAATTGTCAAAAAGCATTTTGCGTATAATTACACAACAAGCCAGTAAAATCAACAACCCCCCGACAAATTAAAAACCACCCAAAGAGGGTGGTGGTAACAATCAAAGGTTTCTCTAACCTATAAGTCCATCCCTTCTTCATTAACGTTATTTCTAATAAAAAGATCTAAAATACAATGCAAAATTATCTGGTGAGTTATTTCAACAAATCCATAATGAGTTGAAGGAACGTAAAAATTCAGACGGCCTAATTTTCTTAAAGGATTATCTTGGGAAAATCCGGAAAACGTGAACACCTGACACTTTTTGGCTAAAGCCGCTTGGCAGGCCTTAATAATATTGGGCGATTGACCCGAACTAGAAACGGCAAAAAGAATATCGCCGTTGGCTAAAATTTCAATTGGCTTAGCGAAGACATTTTCATAACCGTAATCATTCGCCATACAAGTTAAGAGCGCGGGACTAAAAAGATCAATAGTTTTAAGTCCGCCGGCGTTGGCAAAATCAGCCAGAGTGTGAATAGCGATTGCCGCCGAGGCGCCATTTCCAACCACAATTAATCTTTGATCTGTTAAAAGCGCAGATTCTAAGAAATCGGTATTTAGATATTTAATCCCGTCATTTAAAGTAAAATTTACAGCCGGTGAGTTACCTGGCGCCGATGTAACCATTATTTTATCCAAAATATCTTTCAAACTTCCTAAATAACCAAAGGCATCTCTAACACCCAATGCCTGCAACTGCTGAAGTGTTTTAGCGGCAGCGCTATTTTCCGGCGTTGGCGGCATCAGTGGCCTCCTTTTTCGGTTTCTCCAAAAATTCAAACCAGGTTTTGGTAGCTTTACTTATGCTTTCCGGAGTCCAAACCGGTGCATCTTTCCAAAAATCAATATTATCTAACATAATTTTCACCCCCTCTTCAAATGAAACTTCGGGAGTCCAATTAAGCATTATCTTAATTTTAGAAATGTCAGCATGAGTGGTGTCCGGCTCCCCCGGTCTTTTTGGCAGATAGGTTCTTTCTCCATCTAAAAGCTCCGTGAGCCGAAAAACGGTTTGGGGTTTTCCGGAACCGACATTAAAAATTTCACCGGAAATTTCCGATTCGGCCGCCTTAACGAAGGAATTGCAAACATCGGTGACAAAAACAAAATCTCTTGACTGCATGCCGTCGCCTACCACCGTAAATGGTTTGCCATTAATCTTTTGGGCTAGAAAAGTCCCGAATACCGCGCCGTAAGTGCCAGTCGTCCTTGACCGCGGCCCGTAAACGTTAAAAAGCCGCAGGGAAACTGTTGGCAAAAGATAAATCTTATCATAATGACTCACCCAGCGCTCGCCTTGATATTTAGTTTCAGCGTAAGGATATTGCGTCTTAATTAGAGCTTTTTCAGAAGTCGGAATATCTGCCGGATCAGGAATTCCGTAAACGGAAGACGAAGAGGCATAAACAAACTTTTTAATTTTGGCTTGGCGCGCCGCTTCAAGCACGTTTAGCGTTCCGAAAACATTTGTCCTAAAATAATCAACAGGGTTATTGATTGAAGGCACAATGTCGGCTAAGCCGGCTAGATGAAAGACGACATCAATTTGATAAGCGCTTAGCAAACGAAAAATTCTTTCACAAGCGTACGGCGCACCGATGTCTACGTAGACAGAATTAAAATTACCATATGACAAAAAACTTTTTATGTTTTGCCAAGACGCCTCTATCAAATCCAAACATGTGACTTGATGCCCGTCATTCAACAATTTTTCAACTAAATGGCTTCCGATAAACCCCTTACCTCCGGTCACCAAAGCTTTCATGCCTCTTCTCCTTATGCTATATTTTTAATGATCTTAATAAACTTGTAATAACAAATAAAACCTTTAAAGTCAACATTTGGTTGCGCGACTTCAG
>CAYHZG010000056.1:0-2189 GCA_964361105.1 uncultured Candidatus Saccharibacteria bacterium | reverse complement strand
GGCTCGGCGCTTCTTTTGAGCGGTCATACCAATCAATTTTAACCCGGCTTACCCCCAATGCCGTCCGAATGCAACTGCCTGACGCTGAAGAAGATAAATTTACCGGCGTAGTCGATCTCTTAACCGTGAAATTTTATCGCTTTGAAGGGAAATTCGGTGAAGCAGTGGTTGAAGGAGAAATACCAGGATATTTAAAAGAGGCGGTCCAAAAATACCGTCACGAATTGGTTGAAAAAATATCTGAAAATGATGATGAACTGACTGAAATGTTTTTGGAAGGCAAAGAGATTCCTCTTGATAAACTAAAACAATTTTTAAGAAAGGCGGTTTTAAACTATAAATTAGTGCCGGTTTATTGCGGTTCGGCTCTAAAGAATAAAGGGGTCCAGCTGGTTTTAGACGCGGTAGTTGATTATCTGCCATCCCCGGTCGAAGTGCCGGTAATTAAAGGAGTTAATCCTAAAACCGGGGAGGTTGAGGAAAGGTATCCCAAAGATGACGAGCCCTTCACGGCTTTGGCTTTTAAAGTGGCGACTGATCCCTATGTTGGCCAGCTTACTTTTTTCCGGGTTTATTCGGGTGTTTTGAAAGCTGGTTCTTATGTTTTGAATGCTGGCCGGGATGAGAAAGAAAGAGTCGGCCGGATTTTACGGATGCACGCCAATGAAAGACAGGAACTACCCGAGGTCTATGCTGGTAATATTGCGGCGACAGTCGGTTTGAAATTTACTAAAACCGGCGACACTCTGACTAATCCGGAAAAACCAATTATCCTAGAGGAAATTGTTTTTCCAGAACCAGTCATTTCTTTGAGAATTGAGCCGAAAACCAAAGCTGACCAGGAAAAGATGTCTTTGGCTTTGAAGCGGCTTTCTGATGAAGACCCAACTTTCAAAATCAAGACCGACAGCGAAACCGGCGACACGGTCATTTCGGGAATGGGCGAGCTTCATTTGGAAATCATTGTTGACCGGATGAAAAGGGAGTTTGGCGTTCAAGCCAATGTCGGTCGGCCCCAGGTGGCTTATAAAGAAACTATTAGCGCTTCAACTGAAATTGAAGGCAAATATATCCGTCAATCTGGCGGCCGAGGCCAGTACGGTCATGTCTGGTTGCGTCTTGAGCCTTTAGAGCGGGGTAAGGGCTTTGAATTTATCAATGCAATCAGGGGAGGTAGTGTTCCAGATGAATTTATTCCAGCCGTTGAAAAGGGAGTTTTGGAGGCCAAAGAAAAAGGCATTTTAGCCGGTTATCCGGTAATTGATTTTAAGGCAACTTTGTATGACGGTTCTTTTCATGAAGTTGATTCTTCAGAGATTGCTTTTAAGATTGCTGCCTCTGCTGCTTTTCAGGATGGAGCAAAGCGTTCCCGGCCGGTTATTCTTGAACCGATGATGAAACTAGAAGTTATTGTTCCAGAAAAATTCATGGGCGAGGCCACCGGAGACCTAGCCAGCCGAAGGGGCCAGATCTCTAACATTACTGACCGCGAAACCTTGAATCTGAAAGTTATTGATGCTAAAGTGCCGTTGGGCGAAATGTTTGGTTATGCCACGGTTTTGCGTTCTTTGACCGAGGGCCGAGGAACTTTTACTATGGAATTTTCAAACTACGAAACTGTGCCCCAAAACGTTGCCGTTGAAATAATCGCCGGAAAAAAATGATAAGCGAAGAAATAAAAGATTTGGTTTCCAAGATTGGGGGGACCTTGGTAATAGTCGAGAATAATCAGCCAAAATTTGTGGTTATGGCTTTTGATAAATTTTTGGCGGTTATCGCCGCTACTTCAAGTAGCGGCGTTATCCACAAAAATATTGACAAATCAGGTAATTTTGATAAAGATAATAGTGAAACGTTTAGTGTTTCCGGCTACCGGCACGAACGGGATGAAGAAATTATTGACCGACTGAATAACGAGATATTGGCTTTAAAAGAGCAGGTAGCTGAAAAAGAAAAGGAATTTAGCAATTTGTCTGAGCGCAGCGTTAGCGAGCACAGTGACAAATTATAAACCGGAGCACATAAATTAGCCTAAAAATGGCTAATTTATGTGCTCGGTGAGCGATTTTGTAGCTATTCGCTTCGCTCATAGACAAAAGTCGTCATGGCAGAAAAATTTGACAGAACAAAAACCCATATAAATATCGGGACAATCGGCCATGTTGATCATGGTAAAACCACTTTGACAG
>CAYHZG010000055.1:0-2216 GCA_964361105.1 uncultured Candidatus Saccharibacteria bacterium | reverse complement strand
GCGAGCGAGGGGAATCGAACCCCCCTCTCAACCTTGGGAAGGTTGCATAATACCACTATACGACGCTCGCTTATTCCATTAAAAATCTAAACCATTCTTTCAGCTTTGACAAGAAAGAATTTTCATTTCGTTCTCGGCCGGTTTCCTCTTTTGGCTCTTCTTCTTTTCTATACACGAAAACAACTTCCTCTCCTTCCTTTTTCAAATTCAGCCGCAAGCGAGCCTGCTTTTCCAGATAGCTTTCGGTATTAAAGTATTCAGCTAGATTTTTTTGCCTTTCCTCGTCTTTCTTTAAGGCCGCGATTTTATTTTCCAAATCCTCAAGTTGTCTTTTTGTTTCCAGTTTTTTCGGGTAATCTTTGGTAGTCAGATAAACCAGAAAACCGGCGGCAAAGACCAAGATAAAGGTAAAAATTAATTGACGATTAAGCATAAATTAGTGTAATATGAAAACTGCGAAAAATGTTTGTCAATAAAAGATTACTAAGGATTCTGACTATCATCATCGCGATTATGGTTGCTTTCAGCATGATTGCTTTTTACTCTCTTCTAATATTCTAACACATGGCCCGAGGAAAACAGATTCAATCAGTCAAAGGCATGCACGACATTCTCCCGGAGGACTGGCCCTTAAGGGATTTTGTTTTTAAGAAAGTAAAAACGATTCTGGAGGACTATGACTATGAAAGAATTGAAACGCCGGTTTTGGAACAAACCGAACTTTTTGAAAGAGGCGTGGGCGGAGGAACCGACATTGTTGAAAAAGAAATGTATTCTTTTAAAACCAAGGGCGGCGATTCGGTCACCATGAGGCCCGAAGGAACGGCGCCGGTTGTCCGGGCTTATCTTGAGCACGGGATGAGGTCTTTGCCCCAGCCGGTAAAACTTTATTACTTAAGCCCCAAGTTTAGACACGAACAACCTCAGCTTGGTCGATACAGACAGTATTGGACAATTGGCGCCGAGCTTTTGGGCGAAGGCAGTTTTTCGGCTGATGCTGAATTAATTTTCATTTTATGGAAAATTTTTGAAGAAATAGAACTGAAAGACAAAATAACATTGCAAATCAACAGCATCGGTGATTCGAATTGCCGGCCTGAATACAAAAAGGCCCTCAAGGATTACTATAAAAACAAACTAAAAAAGGTCTGCGCCCCTTGCCGGGTAAAATACAAAAAAAATATTTTAAGAATGCTTGACTGCATTCAGCAGGAATGTCGTGAGATCTCGGCCAAAGCCCCTCAAATTTTTGACTTTCTTGACGATGACTGTAAAACCCACCTCAAAAACGTTCTAGAATTTTTAGAGGAAGCCAAAGTCCCTTACATTTTGAATCCTTACTTAGTCAGGGGTCTGGATTATTACACCCGAACCGTTTTTGAGATTTGGCCGGAAGAAGGAGGAATGGCCTTGGCTTCAGGCGGCCGATATGACCGACTAGTCGAAACGCTCGGCGGCCAAAAAACAGAAGCAGCCGGCTGGGAAATCGGCGTTGAGAGAATAACCGAATTTATAAAAAACAAGGACATAAAGATTCCAAAACAAAAACCAGAGCCGAAAATTTTTCTGACCCAGTTAGGGGACTTAGCCAAAAAAAGGAGCTTGATTATATTTGAACAGTTCCGCAAAGCCGGTATTCCACTCAAGGCCTCTTTCACTCGTGACAGCATCAAAAGTCAACTAAGAATAGCTAATAAGCTTGGGGTCAGATTCACCTTGATCTTGGGTCAGCGCGAGGCCCTAGATGGAAACATTATTTTGCGCGACATGGAATCATCGGTCCAAGAAACCCTGCCCCTTGAAGGAATAGTTGAAGTGATTAAAAAGAGATTAAAAGAGAAATAAAGGAAGTATTCAGCTTCTTTATTTCTTACATCATTCATGATATCAGATGTTTTCTGCAAAATCATTAAAGGAGAATTGAAGGCTGATATTGTTTATAAAGATGAGGATTTTTGGGTGATTAAAGACATTAATCCCCAGGCGCCGGTGCATTTATTGATAATTCCGGTTCGGCATTATTTTTCACTTGAGGATTTTTTAGAAAAAGGAGATTTGGCGCTTCTTGGCAAATCGCTTATAGTGGCTCATAAAGCTGCCCACCAGGTTGGCATTGCCGATAAAGGTTATCGCTTGATAATGAATGAAGGAGAGCACGGAGGCAAATTAGTCCCCCATTTACATATCCATCTTTTGGGTGGTAAAAGATTAGGACC
>CAYHZG010000054.1:0-2259 GCA_964361105.1 uncultured Candidatus Saccharibacteria bacterium | reverse complement strand
CATCAAAAACAAATGAAGCAACGAGTAAAACTAAAACAAGATTGGCAAAAAAATCGAAATAAAGGTAGCCCAAAGGTAAGATAAGGCCAGCCAGTTTTAGAAACTTTCTCAATGGCGCTTTACTAAGAAACTCTTTGACTTCCAGCCGCTGGGAAACAAAAATTGCATAAAAAATGGTGCCGACAAAAATAATCAGAGCATAGAATGACTGAGTAAAAAATAGGGTCGCAAAAGTTAGGCCGTAAAGTGAAGCCACTCCCCGACCGCCGCGAAAACCAAGATAAAAAGGAAAGATGTGGCCGACTACGGCCGCGATTCCGATAAAAATGGCTAAATCAGGATTTACCGCAGGAAAATTAAAAAATAAACCCGAAAGGGCAAAATAATAAACAAGGGGTGATTTTAGAAAATCAATTGCGCCGGTTATTATCCCGTAGCCAGGACCAACGGTTAAATAGGTATTAGTGGCACCGGTATTACCGCGGTTATATTTCCTGATATCAATTCCTTTAACTACTCGCCCGAAAAAATAACCGGGTGAAATTGAACCAATCAAGTAACCAAAGAAAAACAGGATTAAGAAGTTAAACATTAGACACAGGTTTTAGCAACTTCTAAAACATGCCGCAAAAGCGTCTCGGTGTAGCCGGCTTCGTTGTCATACCAAGAAAAAACAGTGCCCAGGTCGCCATCAACTACTGACGTCATACTCAAATCGATAATTGCGCCATGTCTGTCGCCGATGATATCAGTTGAAACAATTGGTTCATCAACGATTTTTAAAAGGCCTTGCCAACGTTCCTCTTTTGCCGCCTTTCTGAAAATTTCGTTTATCTCGTCAACTGTAGTTGGTCTTGCCGCTAAAAAAGTAATGGCTGAAATTGAACCGGTAATTACCGGTACCCGAAAAGCGGCTCCGTCAAAATTCAAATTTTTTACGGCTCTGGCGACGGCAATGGTCGCGCCAGTAAAGGTTGGCACGATATTCACGCCAGCCGCCCGAGCCCGGCGGAAATCTCTGCTTTTAGTCGGCCCGTCAATCAAATTCTGGGTAGCGGTATAACCATGAGCCGACATTAAAAAGGCCTTCTTAACCCCGATGGTCTCTTTCAAAATCTGCATTACCGGCGAAGCTGACTGAGTGGTGCAGGAGCCGTTTGAAGAAATCTTGCATTTGGCAAAGTCCTCATTATTGACTCCGGGTAGAACCGTTTTCCCCCAATCATTATCTTCGTCTTTGGCCGGCGCCGAAATAACCACTCTCTTAGCACCGGCATCCAAATGAACTTTGGCTTTTTCAAAACTTTCAAAAACTCCAGTTGATTCCAAAACTATATCAATTTTTAAATCGCCCCAAGGAAATTTTGCCGGTTCCTTTTCTTGCAAGAAAAGAATTTTCTTTTCTTGCAACCCTTCCGAAGCTTTATGCGAAGGAGGGTTTACCTTTAAGTATTTCTTTCCATCCTCTTCAACTGTTTTTACATCTTTGTCCCACCGGCCATAAACGCTGTCGTATCTTAAAAGATAAGCCAAAAGTTCTAAATCACCCAAATCGTTGATAGCAACAAGTTCAAGTTCTGGCTTGGTTTTCCTGTCAAAAGCGGCCTTGAAAAAAGCTCTGCCAATCCTTCCGAAACCGTTTATCGCAATCCTGATCCTGGCCATGATTTAATTTTACTTTTTCCCGTGAGTTAAAACAACCAGACCCGACACGGCTAAGACAATGTTCTTGAAAACAAACTCGCCAGCCAAGGTCAGCATCGGAAAATAAGGGTTGAACATTATTTCCGGGCCGGTGATAAAAACCGTAAAAGTGCCGACCAAATGTAGAATCAAAACAGCATGGGTTAGTTTTCTAAAAATATTGGTTAAAAGGCCTAGGCCAATGAGCGTTTCGCCGATTCCTAAAATTAAATTACCGGCTCCGTAGGCAAACCAGGGAAAGCTGGCATAAACTATTTCATAAACTGGATTATAGCCGAAAATTTTCAAAGCCCCGAACCAAAAAAACACAAGGCCTAAAGAAATCCGCAAAGCGATAATGAGTCTGTCTTTATATTCTGCTTTATTCATACATTATGAGAATCTGGTCCAAATCCTTCATGATGTAATTTTCAAATTCAGTATTTTCTTGGCCGTTGATAAACATTTTCACCCGACCTTCCGCGCCGTTTTGATGGTCAAAAATCTGGTTTGAGTTAAACTGTCTGCCCCAGATTAAGAAAAACTCGCCGAGTTTCACCTCGCGCGGTCTTGGAA
>CAYHZG010000053.1:0-2351 GCA_964361105.1 uncultured Candidatus Saccharibacteria bacterium | reverse complement strand
GACCAGCTCGTCTATAAACTCTACGCCCTCACCCCGGAGGAAATTAAAATTGTTGAAAAGCAAAAATGAAAATCAAGAGAATCACAATACAAAATTTTAAGTGTTTGGGGCCGGACTCCATTGTTTTGGATTTTTCAGATGATATTTTGGTATTAATAGGTGAAAACAATGTCGGAAAATCTTCTGTTTTGAAAGCATTGACGATTTATTTTTCCGGCACAAAAACAATGCCTGCTGAATACTTCTTTAATAAACAAATCGATCAAAGTCATGCGGTTACGATTAAAATAGAGTTTCATCGTTTATCCGATGGGGACAAGCAACATCAGGCAGTATCACCATATGTGTCCTCGCAAGACGGTCAGGAACTATGGATTTTGCAAAAGTCCTATTATTATTCCGAGGATGGCAAGGGAAAGTGTGATTATGTGGCTCTTGTTAACGGCGAGGAGAAAAAGAACCCATCGGGACTGCCACAAAACTGCGATGACTTATTTACTGACGAGAAAATGCAGAAAATTTATGTCGAGGCCGTAAAAAATGTATCAGATATTGCGGAGGGCGCAGCTAAAACTGTGTTTGGCCAATTATTTAACTTACTTTTGCGTAGCGATCTTGAGGCCGCGCCAGAATTTACGGAACTACTTGGAGCTTTTGAAAAATACGGCGCTCTGTTTCGAGGAGAATCTCAACTGCCAAAAATTAAAGAAATAGAAGAAAAAATAACTGAAAAATTATCCAGAATTATTCCGGCAAAGAGCATTATAGATGCAGATGTTCCCAAAATTGAAAAACTTCTGCCAAGCCCTAATCTTTTTTCTAATGACGGCAGAGAAATCGACATAAGCCCGGAAGAGCAGGGTCATGGTTTTCAAAGAGCACTTATAGTCGCTCTGCTTGAACTATTTGCGGAAACTAAAAGCCCGGTTGATAAAGAAGTTGGTCCTTGCAACATTCTCCTTATTGAAGAACCAGAAATATATATGCATCCGCAAATGATTAGAAAGATTGGAGATGCTTTATATAGCATTGCTGAACAAGGTAAGGCTCAGGTGATCCTAACAACCCATTCGCCATTTTTAATTCGCATTGCAGATAAACAGAAAGCACTTATTCGTTTTGTACGAACATCGGATAATCAATTAAAAATCTTTCAGCAGAATGAAGAAATTTTTGCCGACGATAATCCGCAAGAAACGAAAGAAAGATTACAAATGATAATGCGTTTTGATCCAGCGGTGAACGAGCTATTTTTTGCTAAGAGGGTTGTGTTGCTGGAAGGAGACAGTGAATTCGCCGCAATAAGAGAAGCCGGAGAATTAGTAGGTTTTATGAGCCAAGCAGAAAATATACACAAAAGGGAAGACACAACGTTTATTAATTGCCGAAGCAGAAATTTTATTCCTCTGTTTCAAAAAGTTCTTAATCATTTCCAAATAGATTATGTCGTAATTCATGATACAGAAAATCAAGATTTAGGAGCCGGCGTTAATGGTAAAATTTTAAACTTATTAAATAATCAGGAAAACAGAAGAAAAACATTTGCGCCAGATATAGAAACGCATTTAGGCATTCAGCTTTCTACCCGTGATTGTAAGCCGCTAAAAGCTGTTGAAAAAGTAAAAGAGCTTAATCAGGGTGGCCAACTTGAAACTAAGCTGGGAGATTATATTAAATTTGCTTACGGTGTTTAATTTTCATGTCTTGGCCAACAAAAAATAATTTTTTAGAGATTTATAGAGTTGCTCATAATAATGCGGCTGATTTGCTTCGAGAGGCGGAACTGCTTTATGGCAATAAATGCTTTGCGCGGGCCTATGCCTTAGCATTTACCGCTCTTGAAGAGATATCAAAGTCGCAATTTGCTGCCGATGTTTTTACCGGATTGCATACCGAGGAGAAGTTTAAAGAATTTTACCGAGACCACAAACGGAAAATTGGGCGCGCAAAATGGGCGCACGAAGATGCAAATTCATACCCTCACAACCTTAAATGGGTTGGTCCCGATATTGATGATTTAGAACGAATAGATCCGCGAGAGCCTGACTTCAGGAAAAGATCAGATGCTTTATATGTTGGTGTTGATTTTGATAATCGAAAGATCACAAAACCAGAAGAGCAAATTACAGAAAAAGATGCCAAAGAAATGATGCGCATCGTAGAAGTCGCCCTTGAAAGAATTTGGGAGGTTTCAGAATATTATGGTGAACAAATCGGTACTAAGGGATTTATGAAATAAGATTTTTTATGGACGAAGAAAAGGATCGGCAAAAAGAAGTCAAAGAGAAATTAGAGGACGCGGGGCTCGATCCCGATGAATTTGACGAGGACGAGCAAGAAGAACTCGCTGA
>CAYHZG010000052.1:0-2419 GCA_964361105.1 uncultured Candidatus Saccharibacteria bacterium | reverse complement strand
GGGCCGCAGGGTATAGCCAATTTCCGAAAGTTCGGCCGGAGCAGCTACAAATAACTGAAGCTTGAGAAGAATTGTCCGGTAACAACTTATGGGGTAGGGGCTCAATAAATTGTCGGCAATTCGAACAAGCTGAAGATTATTTGTCTGCGGAGGTTGCTTGAGGAAATTAGCTATACCCGAGAGCCCTATTTAAATGTTTGCGGCTACACCAGCTTCCCTTCGGAGCGAGCTTTGAATCCGGTGCCGGCCGGGATCAAGCGGCCGATAATCACATTTTCTTTTAAACCCCGCAAATTATCAACTTTGCCCGCGGTGGCCGCATCAATCAGGACTCTGGCTGTTTCTTGGAATGAAGCCGCTGATAAGAAACTTTCGGTGGTTAAGGCAACCTTGGTGATTCCTGAAAGCAACTGTTCATATTTGACCGGCTGCTTTTTTTCTTCTTTCAATTTATCGTTTTCACTCAAAACCCGGTTCAACTCAACCATTTCCCCTGGAATAAAAATTGAGTCACCGCCATCCAGGATCCTCACCCGGGAAAACATCTGCCTGATAATCAACTCGATGTGCTTATCATTGATTGATTCGCCGGCGGTGAAATAAACATTCTTGATTTCCCGAATGATGTAGCGCGAAACTTCTGATTTATCACCGAGCCGGAAAAGTTCATTCAAATCTAAACTGCCTTCTGACAACTGCTGACCAGAAACTACTAACTCGCCGACTAAAACCATGGCCGAAGTCAAAGGCGGCAAAATATACTCTCTTACTTCTTTAGTATCACTAGTCTCAATTTTGACAACTTTCTGGTTTCCTTTCTGCTCAACGGAAACAACTTTCCCTTCGACATCGCTGATCGTGCCTTTGGAAGACGGTGACCTGGCTTCAAAAATTTCTTCAACCCGAGGCAAACCCAAAGTGATGTCACCGCCGCCAGCTACGCCGCCAGTGTGGAAAGTTCTCATGGTCAGCTGGGTCCCTGGCTCGCCAATGGCTTGGGCAGTGATTATTCCGACGGCCTCGCCTAATTCAATGATTTTATTCTTAGACAAATCATAACCGTAGCAAATCCGGCAAATGCCTTTTCTTGACTTACAACTAATAATATTCCTAATCCTAAGCTTATCCAATTTAAACCGATCAATTGATTCTGCCTGTGGCCTTGAAATTAAGTCTCCCTTCTTAATGACTACGTTTCCTTCTCCATCTTTCACTTCTTCTAAAGAAACCCGGCCCAGGACCCGGCGGCCCAATGACTCTGAAACCGCCTCACTGTCTTTAGTATAAACGATAAAACCATCTTTATCTTTGCAATCCTCTTCCTGGGTAACTACATCTTGAACAACATCAACCAAACGCCTAGTTAAATAGCCGGCCGTGGCTGTCCTTAAGGCCGTATCAGCCAAACCCTTTCTAGCGCCGTGAGTGGAAATGAAATATTCCAAAACAGTCAAACCTTCTTTAAAAGAGTTCTTAACCGGCAGCTCAATGATTTCTCCGGCCGGATTGGTGAATAAGCCCCTCATGCCCATCATCTGATCAACCACGCTCCAGCTTCCTCTGGCTTTTGACTCAACCATAATTCTTACTGGACTCATTGGCCCCAAGGTTTTTTTAACATATTCCGAAAGTTTTGATTTTGCCTCGGTCCAGATTTCAATGGCCTTAAATCTCCTTTCAAGCTTGGTCAAAAACCCCTGTTCATAAAGCGCTTCATTTTCGTCAGCCGTCTTTTGGGCTTCGGTTATAATTCTGTTTTTTTCTTTTGGAATTTTTAAGTCGTCAACTGACCAGGAAATTCCCGAAATGGTTGCATATTTAAAACCAATGTCTTTCAAATCATTTAAAAAACCGGTGGTTATGTCGGAAAAACCGTTTTTATCCAAAACCTCCATTTCTAATTTTTGAAGATCTGTTCTGTTTAGAGTCCTGTTTATAAAGGAGGTGCCAGGCGGGAGAATTTCGTTAAAAATTACCCTTCCGGCAGTCGTTTCAATCAATTCTGAAGTTATCCTAACTTTTACTTTGGCTTGTAAGTCAATGACTCCATTCTCAAAAGCATTCAAGCATTCTTCTTCGGAAGAAAAAATCTTTCCTTCACCATTTAAACCGTCAACCATCATTGTAAGATAAAAACAACCTAAAACGATATCTTGGGTCGGAATAGCCACCGCTTCACCGGTTGCTGGCTTTAAAATGCCTTTAGAAGATATCATTAGCCGCTTGGCCTCGTTTTGGGCATCTTCACCCAAGGGTAAATGAACAGCCATTTGGTCGCCGTCAAAGTCAGCATTAAAAGCATGGGTCGGCAGAGCCGGAATCCTGATGGCTTTGCCTTCATGAAGCAACGGTTTAAAAGCTTGGACGCCGAGGCGATGAAGGGTCGGCGCCCGATTCAAAAGAACCAGCTTTTCTTTAA
>CAYHZG010000051.1:0-2745 GCA_964361105.1 uncultured Candidatus Saccharibacteria bacterium | reverse complement strand
ACCCTTTGTCAAGGAAACGACTTGCCAAATTGGTAAGTTTATTATATTGTACAGAGAATCGTTATTTAAAAATTTAATCGTCTAAGGAGGAAACCGGTGGGCACTTCCACTAAACTCAAGATTCTATTTGGTATGCGCGATGACGGCGACATGACCGAGCCGATGAATCTTATGTTACTTTCAGCTTTAGCGAAGAAGAATGCCGATTGTGAAACAGGCCTTTGGGTTATGGAGCGCGATGACTTAGCGCAAACTTTAAAGAAATTCCGTCCCGATGTTGTAGCTTTTAGCGGCATTACCGGTTCACACAAGTACTATCTTGAAGCGGCCGAACAAATTAAAGCTATGGATAAGCGTCCAAAGATTATTGTCGGCGGACCTCATTTTACATTCTTCCCAGGAGAAATTCTTCGGCATCCATATATTGATGCTCTTTGCGTCGGCGAGGGAGACGACGCTTGGGTAGAGTGGCTTCAAGCGCTCCAAAATAATACCAATCCCAATGAAATTCCTAATATCATTACTCGGGAAAATATGGAACAAGTATTAAAAAATCCTAAAGGCCAAGGCAGTGTTGGGATGGTTGATTATAGCTTGGACCCGAAATTTATGAAGGGAAGAAAAACCGATCTTGATAATCTTCCATTTTTGGATCGGGGACTGGTATATGACAATACCGAATTTCGATACCGCTACAAGCGGACAATTATGGCCTCCCGAGGTTGCCCTTTCCGCTGCACTTATTGTTTTGAGCACCAATGGAATGAGTTATACCGAAATGTTAGAGATCCCGGCGCCATAAGACAGCTCTACAGTGTTGACCGGCTTTTAGACGAGTTGGAAGATTTTACGGGTCGCTATGACACGCGCTTTATCAAGTTTTACGATGATGTTTTTCCACCCTTTCCTAATGTTAAAGAAAAAGCCTGGCATGAAGAGTTTTGCGAGAAATACCAGAAGCGCATCGGCCTGCCGTTTCATGTCCTTACGCGCTGTGACTTAGTTGTTGACCTTCTTGATAAAGGCAAATTGGATATTTTAAAGGATTGGAAAAAAATCGGCATGGCCTCCATTACAATGTCAATTGAATCCGGCAACCAGTTTATACGCGACCATGTTGTTATGCGCGATATGACAAAATACGACATTGAAACGGCTTTTAGGCGATGTTGGGATATTGGCCTTGCAACTTTTCCCAACGACATCTTGGGAATTCCGGCGCCGATTTTGCCAAAAATAGACGACCCTCATTTTGATGAGAAACTCCAAGAAGTCAGGCGACAGTGCAAAATCTTAAGAGAGGTCAACCATCGCAAAATTGATTTAGAGGCGGTAGAGAAAAATGCCGCTGATTGGTTTATCGACCCTTATGAAAGGCGTAAACTTATTATTAATTTCTTGAGGTCCGCGGGCCTTCGGGAAAGCCATAAGGCATATGATAAAGAGTCGGTTCTTTTTGTTTTAGCTCAACGGCCGGGTTTCCCTGAATTTCCGATTTTAGCCCCTTATCCCAAAACTAAGGCGACTGAATGGTGCATCAAGATCGGCGCTTTTGACGGCGATTTCAACAAGCTTCACGCCAGTTATCAGAACGTTTCTTATCTCGGTTGTTACGATGAGGAATACAAGAAAGTAATGCATAACTATGAACTTTTGGGTAGTTTTGCCTCTCTTTTTTCAGGGAGCCGGAATCCTATTATGCGTTTTCTTGAACCTTTAGTTTTGAAAATCTGCTTTGATTATTTAGCCGAAATTACAAGTCCCAGGGCAACCAAATTTTATGGCTGGCTGTATACTACGGCAAAGACCTATATGCATTACACCAGAATTTACCCGAGCAAGTACAGCTTAAGAGAAAAATTCAGATTTTTCAAACAAATGTCCGGACTTGATTTCTGGAAGCAGTTTAGGGAAAGAAAAAAGAAGAAGCCCATTTACCGTTCTAGTCGCCCTGGACAAACCTTGGGCGGTCCCCCGTCAATTTAATTTTTTTACCCTGTATTAATCTACGGGGTTTTATTTTTTAGAGAAACATTATATCTTGCCTTATCGTTTTAAATGTATTATAACAATAGGCACAAACTAAAGACCTTTTAAAATTTAAAAAAGGAGGTAACTCTTGCCTCACAATTCGAAAATAAAGAGTTTTTTTGAACTTGCAGATATTCTGGAGACGCTAAGGGCAGATGATAAAAAAATTATTCATTGCCACGGCGTTTTTGAATTTATTCATCCGGGACATGTGAGACACTTTGACGCTGCAAAAGCCCTGGGCGATATATTGGTAGTAACCATAACGCCCGATCAGTATGTTAATAAAGGACCTAGCCGGCCGGCATTCACAGAAGGGTTAAGAGCGGAATCAATTGCTGCCAATGAAAATGTTAATTATGTTGCCATTAACCTTTGGCCGAACGCCGTAGAAACAATCAAAATTCTGCACCCCGATGTTTATGTAAAAGGCAGTGATTATGTTGACGCGGACAAAGATGAAAGCCGAGGTATTAACCTTGAACGTGAAGCTATTGAGTCAATCGGCGGCAAAATTCATTTTACAGACGAGATTACTTTTAGTTCCAGTTCTCTAATCAATGAGTATTTCGAAGTTTATCCCGAACCGTCTCAAAAATTTCTTAAAGATTTTCGTAAGCGCTATAGCGCCGACAAAGTTATCGGACTCCTCAAAGATTTAAAAAAAATGCGAGTGCTCTTAATTGGCGAGACGATTTTGGATGAATACCATTA
>CAYHZG010000050.1:0-2787 GCA_964361105.1 uncultured Candidatus Saccharibacteria bacterium | reverse complement strand
GCCCGCAGGGTATGGTTGTTGAGGAACCTCGAGAGCCGAGCCGTTAAGAGGAGATGCTCTTTGTAGCGAGGCGAACGAGGAGTGAGGGTTTTTTCTTAAAAACAGGAGATAAGATAATTATATAAGATGTATGAGGCCGAACGTTTCCGAAACAACTATACCCGAGAGGCTTTATTTTTTAGAAATTGGCTACATCCGAGCTATGTGCTAAACTATTTTCTGATGGCGCGTAAGAAAAAGAAGCTCAAAAAAGACGACGAGGATGAGAAAAATAAAAAGGGTTCCCGGGTCAGTCCAGAGACCCAAAACAGTATCTTTGCCGTAGTCACTTTTGCTTTAGCCGTGCTTGCGGTCTTAAGTTTTGTCGGCAAAGGCGGCCAAGCTGGCGATCAGTTCAGTTATTTTTCTCATATTCTTTTTGGCTGGGGCTTTTTCATAATTCCGATTGCCTTTCTGCTTTTAGGTATTTCTTTTCTTAAGTTTTACTCCCGCGAAACCCGCCTCCCAAGCTTGGCCGGAATCGGGATTTTTGTTTTGGCCATTTTAGCCATCTTTTTCATTGTCGGAAGTGACCAAGTCCTTCAAGACCGGATAAGTCAGGGCGGGTATCTTGGCGTCCTCTTTGGCTATCCCTTGCTTAACTTTTTTGGATTTACTTCCTCGATAATAATTCTATTAGTCATGATTTTTATTTCTTTTTTGGTTTCAATGGACATACCTTTGCATCACTTGATTTTTAAAGATGAAGACGAAGAAGCCGAAGAAGATTTAAAAGAGGATGAATTAGTAATTAAGCACGCCGGAAACGGAGTCAAGCCGGTTTTTGAGGCGAGGACAATAAAAATGGAGAAACCCTCATCCGCTACCGTGCCGGCCGACCGGCAGGAGGCTACGGAGGAAGAGGACGAACCAGAATTCAATATCAAAGTTTCAAGCCGAAAGTGGAAACTGCCGCCTTTAGATTTATTAAAGGGCGATAGCGATATTCCTAAAGCCGGCGACGTGGCTGCTTCAGCCGCGGTAATCAAGCGGACCCTGTCTAATTTCGGGATTGATGTTGAAATGGGGGAGATAAACGTCGGTCCAACAGTGACCCAATACACCTTGCGGCCGGCTGTCGGCGTCAAGCTTTCAAAGATTACTTCTTTAAATAGTGACCTGGCTTTGTCTTTGGCGAGTCACCCGATTCGGATTGAAGCTCCGATTCCGGGCAAATCATTAGTCGGGATTGAGGTGCCTAACCGCAAAGCCGCTTTGGTCGGCTTGAAAAATCTTCTTGAAGCTGAGGAATACAAAGATAGCCCTCATTATTTTCCTTTGGCTTTGGGCCGCGATGTGGCTGGTTATCCGGCCTTGGCTCCTCTTGAAAAAATGCCTCATCTTTTACTGGCCGGCTCAACGGGTAGCGGTAAATCCGTGGCTATTAATTCAATTATTCTATCTCTGCTTTACAAGCATTCTCCCGACATTTTGAAATTCATAATGATTGACCCGAAAAGAGTGGAGTTAAGCTTGTATAACGGCATTCCCCACCTGATTACCCCGGTCATTGTTGATAACAAAAAAGCGATTAATGCCTTGCGCTGGCTGGTTAAAGAAATGGAAAGAAGATACGAAGTTATTTCAAAAACTCACTCGCGCGACATTTTCTCATACAATGCCAAACAGCTTTCCAAAAAAGATTCTTTAATGCCCTTTATTGTCTTGATAATTGACGAGTTGGCTGATTTGATGGCCGCTTACGGCCGAGACCTGGAGGGTTCAATTATCCGTTTAGCCCAGATGTCGCGGGCAGTCGGGATTCACTTGATTGTCTCAACCCAAAGGCCTTCGGTTGAGGTTATTACCGGTTTGATTAAGGCCAACATCACTTCCCGGGTTGCTTTTCAAGTAGCCAGCCAGATTGATTCCCGGACAATCTTAGACATGTCTGGGGCAGAAAAACTTTTGGGTTCGGGCGACATGTTATACCTCGCCGGCGATACTGGCAAACCCCGGCGTCTGCAAGGTCCTTTTGTCTCGGAAAAAGAAGTTAAAGGAGTAGTTAAATTCCTAAAAGACCAGGAGTATGAAGCCGAAGAAGAAGAGACCGGGGCAACATTGGAAGAATCATTAGCTCAAAGCATTGAAAACGGTCCGATAGTTGACACAAGCGCTAATGATTTTTCAGAGACCGACGAACCGCTTTTTGGAGAAGCCCGGGGAGTAGTTATCCAGGCAAAAAAGGCCTCAGCTTCATTGCTTCAAAGGCGGCTAAGAATCGGTTATGCCAGAGCCGCTCGGCTCCTTGATTTACTTGAGGAGAAAGGAATAGTTGGACCAGCTGACGGAGCTAAACCAAGAGAAGTCCTAATCGGTCAAGAGAATAAAACCGAAAATCTAAGTCTACCTATTGACCAAAGTGGTGAAGAGGGTAGTATTACCTAAATATGCCCGGTAGTAGAATTTCCAAAAGTTTTTTGGCCGATAAAAATTACTACCGGGAATATTAATTATTATTTTAATTTTTTAATTGCCTTAATTTTTTAATAAAAACCTAAAGGCAATTGGAAATTTCACTACCGGGTATGTCGGCAACTAAAAAAGAAACACAAAAAACTGATTCTGGAAAAACCAGAGTAGTTGAAGCAGCCGTCAAGGAAATTAAAGAAAAATACGGCGAAGGAGCGATAATGAAGCTCGGCGAGGCAAGGCGGGTTGATGTGGACGTAATTCCGACTGGTTCTATTTCTTTGGATATTGCTCTTGGGGTAATGGGCATGCCGCGGGGAAGGATAGTTGAAATTT
>CAYHZG010000049.1:0-3069 GCA_964361105.1 uncultured Candidatus Saccharibacteria bacterium | reverse complement strand
AAATAGAAGTTGAATCTTGGGAAGAGATAGGAAATTTTCCATAAATATTGACAAGGCCTATATTCCATTATAGGTTTCTTTTATCTTAAAAATCAGGTCGATTTGTATAAATCTTAAAATTAAATAAATATGAGAAAACAAGCTAAAAACAAGGGCTTCACTCTTATAGAAATTCTGGTAGTTATCGGGATTATTGCTATTTTGGCAACTATTGTCTTGATAGCCATAAACCCAGCCAGACAGTTTAGGCAAGGCCGTGACACCCAGCGAACCAGTAACGTTAACGCAATTTTGAATGCGATTGGTCAGTATATTGCAGATAATAAAGGAAATTATCCTGCTGGTATAGATGATGTCGTTGGTACCAATCAAGCATTGAGTGATACCGGAGCTAATATTTGCAGTTTATTGGTTCCAAAGTATATTCCAGCATTACCAGCTGATCCTAAAGCAACAGGTGCAGGGGCAGATGGTCAAATTATTGCAAGTGAATGTGAGCCAGGTGATGTATATGACACACTTTACGAAGTGAATAAAGATGCTGATGGTCGTATAACAATTTTTGCAGATGGGGAGGAGCCAGCTGGAACAAATAATATCTCGGTAACGAGATAAGAAGAATCATAAAACCGCCTCATGAGGCGGTTTTATGATTCTTAACTTTCCCACGCACCTTTTTAGCACCACCTCTTCTCTTGGAGTATAATTTAGCTATGTCGAAATTCTTGTTCTTATTAGCAATTATTATCGGGCTTGGATTTTATTTTTTTAGCCGGGACGAAAATAAGAATGAGATTGCGGCCGTCATGGATATTGATATTACTATTGAAATAGCTGATTCGCCTGAAGAAAGAGCTAAAAGCCTTTCCGGCCGCGAGAGTTTGAATGAAAACGCCGGCCTTCTTTTTGTACATAACCAGCCGGGAATCTATGGCATCTGGATGAAGGATATGAAATTCCCGATTGATGTGATTTGGTTGGATGAGAATTACCGGGTCGTTGATATTGCTTATTATGTTCGGCCGGATTCGTTTCCTAAAGTATTTGAACCGAAAGTGCCGGCAAAGTATATTTTAGAAGTCAATGCTGGATTTACGGAAAGAAACGGTATTGAAGTTGGAGATAATTTAGAATCAAATTTTCAACCATGAAGTTAAAAGAAAAACAAACTGCGCCGGATTTTGAACTTCCGGACCAGAACAGCAAATTGCATAAACTTTCCGATTACCGTGGTCAAAGGGTGCTTTTGTATTTTTATCCCAAAGACAATACAACTGGCTGTACCAAAGAGGCCTGTGAAATCAGAGATGCTTTTCCGGATTTTAAAAAATTAAAAGTTAAAGTTTTTGGCGTAAGCGTTGATTCGGTCAAAAGCCACAAAAAATTCAGCCAGAAATATAATCTGCCATTCACTATTTTGGCTGACGAGAAAAAAGAAGTGGTTAAAAAATACGGCGTCTGGGCTAAGAAAAAATTTATGGGGAAGGAATATTATGGAACTTTACGGACTTCTTTTTTGATTAACCCAGCCGGCAAAATCGCCAAAATATACAAAAGCGTCAAGCCGGAAACTCATGCTCAGGAGGTTTTAGAAGATTTAAAAGAAAAGTTATCTTAAAATAGCGTAAGGAAAGAGGACTCCGAATTTTTTGCACCAGATTACGACGCTGCTAAAAGTTTCGGCAATGATGTTTTTTGGAAGTTCATAATTTTGGTCGCCGATATTTCCCTTGAGCCGGCCAAGGTCAATAAAATCACCTAAGCTTTCTAAATCACCAGTCGGATTAGTTGTTTTGGAAAGATAAACGTACAGATCAGGCCCGTTAACTGTTTCAAAATTCTCAAAGCGCAGAATCTTTTTACCGTCTGGATACTCCAGAATCATGGCTTGACCACTGCCCTTATGGAAGAAATCAGCGTCAGTAAAACTACCTTGTTTTAAAGTTTTGATCTGTGGAGTGGATTGGCCGGTTTCTGCTGGCGTCATTTCGGGTACGGTCTCGCTTACTCTATCTTCAATAAAGTAAGTATGAAAGCCGAAATAGTAGATTCCGATTAAGACCAGGGCCAAAATTATAGTTGCTATCAAAATAAACTTTTTCATAATATATTTATAGCATGGCCGAGAAATTTCAAAAAGCGACTTTTGCCTCTGGGTGTTTTTGGTGCGGAGAGGCGATATTTGAGGAACTTGAGGGTGTTGAGTCGGTTGTGTCGGGATACGCCCTTCCTTCGCCAGAGGCTTCGGAGGGCACGGCCGGTACAGGATTTACCGAAAACAAAGCCCCGACATATGAAGAAGTTTCTTCGGGTAAAACTGATTATGCCGAGGCGATTCAGATAACTTTTAACCCAGAGAAGATTTCTTACCCCGATTTGCTTGAAGTTTTTTGGGCGACTCATGACCCGACTCAATTAAACCGCCAAGGGCCGGATGTCGGTCATCAGTACCGCTCCGCGATTTTTTACCATAATGATGATCAGAAAAAATCAGCCGAAGAATCAAAAAAAGAGACATCTGTCGAATTCAAAAATCCGATTGTCACAGAAATCGTGCCGCTTGAAAAGTTTTATCCGGCTGAAAAGTACCACCAGAATTTTTATTCCCATAATCCGGATGCACCTTATTGCCAGGCGGTCATTAATCCCAAACTGGAAAAATTCAGAAGAAAGTTTAAAGGTAAACTGAAGAAATAATGGTTCAAATAAGAAAAGCAAGAACAGAAGATTTAAAAAGAATCGTTGAAATTGCCAAAGTTCTTTATTTGGATATTCCGGATTTTGTCTGGACAACCGAAGATTATATTAAGAAGCAGATTGAGAAAGGGGAGTATTTTGTAGCTGAAGAAGATAGCAAGATTATTGGGATTACGAGTTTGCGGGGAAGAAACAGAATGCTCTATATTGAAACCTTGGCCGTGGCAAAAGATATTCAGGCAAAAGGTGTCGGCTCAAAGCTGGTTGCTTTTGCCAAGCAGTTTGCCCGGGAAAACGGTTTTAAAATTTTGCGGACTACTTCTTTTTACGAGTACGGCGTGAAAGATTTTTACATAAAAAATGGCTTTCAAC
>CAYHZG010000048.1:0-3187 GCA_964361105.1 uncultured Candidatus Saccharibacteria bacterium | reverse complement strand
ATGTCGGAGAAATACGCAAACGCTCGGTTGGTTCAATGATTTCAATGGCTACCGGCAAGGCCCTGGGATTCAGTTTATGGGGGCTTCAGGAACGCGGAACTTTATATATCAAACCAGCAACCGAAGTATATGAAGGCATGGTTATTGGTAATACTTCTAAGGGCGAAGAAATGACGGTTAACCCGACAAAAGGCAAAAAATTAAGCAACATGCGTTCCTCCGGTTCTGATGAAGCGATTGATTTGGAACCGCCTTTTGAATTAACTCTTGAACGGGGCCTTGAAATAATGGCCGAAGATGAATATCTTGAAATTACGCCTCAATCCATTCGGCTTAGGAAACAATATTTAACCGAAAATAACAGATCTAAAGCCAGCCGTAGATAAAATAATCAATCGATGTCCGTGGTCAACGAATGATGAAATAAATAATAAGTTATTACAAAAACTAAAAGCCTGGCGGAGGAATATATCTAATCTTGAGGGGATTGAACCCTTCCGGGTTTTTGCGAATAAAGTTCTAGAGAATATTGCAGAAGTAAAGCCGATAAATAAGGAAGAGATGATGGCCATAAAAGGAATCCGCGACAAAAAATTCGCGAAATACGGAAAAGAGATTTTGGCGATTATCAGCAGTGAAGAAATTTTAGAGCTACCAGATTTGCCGGACGAGCAGTTGGAAAAACCTCTTTCTGTCAGTGCTTATCTTAATTTTTTAAATCGACAGTTAAGCAAATGCCGAGCCAGGATTCAAGGCGAAATAAGCGACTTAGATATCAGAGAAAGAGTCGTGTATTTCTCACTCAAAGATTCAGAAGATGAAAGCGTTATCAAATGTCTGATGTGGCAATATAACTATGAGTTGAGCGGAATTGATTTTGAAATCGGTATGGAAGTTATCATCGAAGGACTTCCTGATATATATAAACCAAACGGCAGACTGGCATTTAAGGCCTCATCGGCCGAACTTGTCGGAGAAGGCGCACTTAAAAAGGCCTACGACAAACTGAAAAAGAAACTGGACGCCGAAGGTTTGTTCTTGGAAGAAAGAAAAAAGGAAATCCCTGAACTTCCGCATAAAATAGGGCTTATTACTTCCGAAACCGGAGCGGTCATTCACGATTTTCAAGCCAACCTGGGCCGCTACGGCTTTGACGTTAAATTTATGAATTCAAGGGTGGAAGGTCAACCGGCAGTCCGGGATCTTATATCGGCCGTTGATTACTTCTCCGATAAAGACATAGATGTTTTGGTTATTATCAGGGGCGGAGGCAGTCTGGAAAGTTTGCAGGCGTTTAACAACGAAATGTTGGTCAGGAAGATTGCGAGTTTTAACAAACCAGTCATCTGCGGAATTGGCCACGAGAAAGACGTTCCCTTGGCGTCGCTGGCGGCAGATAAGATGGTCTCAACGGCCACGGCGACGGCCAATGTTTTAAATTCGTCTTGGCAAAAAGCCATCCATACTATAGAACTCAACCAGGAACGGATATTTAGTTCTTTTGATACCGCCCTTTTTGAAAATCTTAATACGGTCAATAATTTTTTCCAAACGATAAAAGATAACTTTGGATTAATTTTCAAAAAATTCAACCGAGCAGAAGAATCATTAAAACGTTCTTTCATTTCTCTTAAATTAAAGATATCAGATATTAAAAGGGGGCTCGCTAGATATCCCAACGCTTTTCTTTCCGGTTCTGCTCGCATAATCAATCAAACAAAACAGAAAATTTTATCTCTTGAAAAACTTATGTTAACATATAATCCTGAAAGACAACTTAATCTTGGCTACAGTATCGTCCGTTCCGGAGGAGCGATTGTAAAAACCGTAAATAAGCTAAAAATAGGCCAAGCGGTTGATGTTACGCTCAAAGACGGAGAATTTAAATCAGAGATTAAAAATATTCGGAAAAAATAATTATGGCTGAGAAAAAATTTAATCTAAAAGAATCATTGCGTAAGCTTAACGAAATTGCTGATTGGTTTGAAAACCAAGAAGAAATCGATGTTGAGATCGGATTAGGGAAGGTAAAAGAAGGAGCCAAACTGGTAAAAGATTGTAAAGCCCGTTTATCTGAAATAGAAAATGAATTTGAGAAAGTCCGCAAAGAAGTTGAAAAAGACGAAGACGTTACTAAGCTTAAAGACGCACCTTTTTGAGACACCCTGATACCCTTTTTTATAGTGTCTCATTTGTCTCATCCCAGTAGTAGAGCAAAGCTCACTATGGGACGGGTTTACCCTTTCGGCCATCCGAAGCCTTGGCAAAGGAGGCCTGACCGAGACCCCTAAAACTGCTATATTGAAAGCACGCTAAAAACCCTTGAAGAACTCCCTTACGGGCGGTTCCAGACCGGGGATGCCAGCTTTTATATGGTTAAAAACTCGACAAAAGAAAATAAAAAGCTATATCAATGCGAGGAGTGTGGTTTTCATTATAAGAACAAAGAGTGGGCCGAGAAATGCGAGGCCTGGGACAAAAAACACAAAAGTTGCAATCTTGAGATTGCTGCCCACTCGGAAGAAAACAAATAGCCCGGGCAAGAAGAAAGTCCGGGCTAATCGGCGAAGAGACATAACTGGCCCTCAACGATTTTGTAAGTTGCCCTACACCGGTCACAGCGGAGACAAATAACCGGTGTTAACTTTTTATCAAAATCAGGGCCTAACTTACCAAAACACAGTAGACAGGGATTAACGCTTTGTTCTCTAAGTTCTGACAGTTGAGCAAAAGAAATAGAGCCTTCACGGCCACCCGAGAATTTAAAATTGAGTGTCCCTTTTTCCCAGTCAGGATAGAAAATAGTCAACCCCCCACTCGCCTCCATAATTTCCAGAAGTTCTTCTTCTTCGGCATCAACCTGTTTTTTGGCCATACTCCACCTCCAAAGGTTCTGCTTTAATAATTCTATAAAACGTATAAAAAAACAATCCCTTGAGACATCGTTTGTCTTTTTCGAAAAACAGAGTTAAATTGAGGTAAGAAAAGTTAATCAGAGCGAAATTTACTTTAATGAAATTCTTAAAGAAAAACATATTTTTAATTAGTGGGGGAATAATTGTTTTGATAATCGCGGTTTTGTTTCAGTGGCAGATAAATCAGACAAAAAAAGAATCCAAAAAAATCGGAGAAGACTTAAATAATAAATTATCCGCTCTTTACCGGGATTTGGACTCAAAGCTTGAAA
>CAYHZG010000047.1:0-3274 GCA_964361105.1 uncultured Candidatus Saccharibacteria bacterium | reverse complement strand
TTTTGACAATCTTCAGGTTGGAGATGAAATCGGCTTTGTCGGTTATTCTTTTAATACTCAGATAGCCAAACCGCTTGTTTATCGGGGAGTGGTTTCAGCCAAAGGAGTTGACGAAAAAGGCGCAAAAGCGTTCAGTATAAATGCCTTCGTGAATAAAGGAAACAGCGGCGGGCCGGTGTTCTCGGCTAAAACCGGCCGGGTTGTTGGCATGGTGAGCGCCAGACAACGCGATGTCTCAAGCAATAGATATATTTCTCTTCCACCAAACTATCAGTCCGGATTGACTCTGGGCGGCATTGACCCGCTTAAACTCAATATAGACCTCTATAATAGAACAGTTGACCTGGTTAGCGACGTTTCCCAAGTCGGAATCGGTATTGTTTTTTCTTTAGATAAAGTAGGGGAGTTGATAGAATTAAAGTAAAAGGAGGTGAGAGGTGAATAGTATGTACCTTTTGGAATATTAAATGAAAGACAAATTAAAACATTTAATTGTCGGCTATGGAGAAGTGGGTAGAGGATTAGCCAAGGTTTTAAAACAAAGGAGTAATGTCTGGATTCTGGATCCCTATAATGGCCATAAACATAATAATGATTGGCCGAAAAAGTTTTATGCTGTACATATTTGCTTTATTTATAATAGTAAATTTCTTAAGGCTGTTCAGGATATAAAAAGAAGATATAAGCACAATATCCTAATTATTCATTCTACTGTGCCAATCGGGACTTCGGATAAACTCGGAGCAGTTCACAGCCCAATAAGAGGAACTCATCCCAAACTGGCTAAAGGGATAAAGACCTTTGTTAAATACGTTGGCGGAAAGAAAGCAATAAAGGCGGCTAAGTTGCTGAATAGATATGGTATCAAAACAAAAATTTTGAGAAACGCGAGAGATTCGGAAGCCTTGAAACTCTGGGACACGACTCAGTATGCCTGGATGATAATTTTAAACAAAGAAATAGGGAAATGGTGCAAAAAGAATAAGGTTGATTTTGACATCATCTATCGTGACGCTAATGAAACTTATAATGCCGGCTATGCCAAACTTGGCAAAAGAAACGTCATCAGGCCGATTTTGAAATATATGCCTGGTAAAATCGGCGGCCACTGCGTTATGCCAAATTGCGAATTATTAGATTCGTCAGTTTCCAAATTAATAAAAAAAATTAATAAAAATTACCGAGGTGAATAAAATTAAAATCCTAAAAGAAGTGGAAAAGAAAGTACGGCAAAAAATGGATGGGGAGGGGACGGGACACGATTGGTGGCATATTGATCGGGTCCGTAAGAATGCCCTTGAAATTGCCAAAAAAGAAAAAGCAGACACTTTTGTAGTTGAGCTTGGAGCGCTGCTTCATGATATCGCTGATTTCAAATTTCATAACGGCAACGAAAGTATTGGCCCGAAAACCGCAGAAAAAATATTAAAATCGGCCGGGGCCAATTCTGATATAATTGAAAAGATAAAGCACATTGTTGAAAATGTTTCATTCAAGGGAGCCGGGATAATAAACAAAATCAAGACTCTTGAAGGTAAAGTAGTCCAAGATGCCGACCGGCTTGACGCTATCGGCGCAATCGGCATTGCCAGGGCCTTTGCTTACGGCGGCTGGAAACAGAGACCAGTCTATAATCCGGACGGCAGGGTGAAAAAACACAAAACGCCCAAAGAATACATAAAGCATTTTGCCGATTCAACCGTTCACCACTTTTACGAAAAGCTTTTACTGTTAAAAGATAGGATGAATACAAAAACCGGCAAAAAACTTGCTCTTCATCGCCATCGTTTTATAGAGAATTATTTAAAACATTTTTTTAAGGAATGGAACGGCAAGAAATAAAAAATCGGTGTCCGTGGCCGGGGGATGATAAATTGATGATTGAATACCACGACAAAGAGTGGGGGAGGCCTTGCTACGATGACAAGCTCCATTTTGAATATCTGATTTTAGACACCTTTCAGGCCGGATTATCGTGGCGGACGATTTTGCATAAAAGAGAAAACTTTCGGCGCGCATTCAGCAACTTTAATCCAAAAGTCATAGCCAAATACGATAAAAAGAAAATAGAGTCGTTGATGAAAGACCCCGGAATTATAAGAAATCGGTTCAAAGTGGAAGGCGCAGTTAAAAATGCCAAAGCGTTTTTGGAAATCCAGAAAGAATTCGGCAGTTTTGATAAATATATCTGGCAATTCACCGGCTTTAAAACCATTGATAATAGAGAAAAAAGCTTAAGCGGTCTTCGTTCCAAAAGTAAAGAGTCCGATTTAATGAGCCGCGACTTAAAGAAACGCGGTTTTACTTTTGTCGGTTCAACAATCTGTTACGCTTACATGCAGGGCGCCGGAATGTTTAATGACCATCTGGTCAACTGTTTTAGACATAAAGAAATATCCACAGGCAACTCTTTCAAACGCTAAAATAGTATTTTAAAATTAATCCAATGCACAAATATTTTAAAAAATACCATAGTCCCGATGCCGCTCTGCTTTTGCTTCGGCTCGGTCTTGCGGCAGTGTTCATTATGCACGGCTGGCCTAAAATCCAAAACCCGGAAGTAGTCGGCGGATTCTTTTCTTCCCTTGGTTTGAATATGTTCTGGGTTTATGTGGTGGCTTATGTTGAGTTTTTAGGCGGTATTGCAATGCTGATTGGTTTATTCAGTCGCTGGGCCGGATTTTTGCTGGCCATAGACATGCTTTTTGCCATTTATCTGGTTAGATGGCCAAGAGGTTTTGTCGGCGGATATGAATTTGAATTCCTGCTCTTATTAGCCGCCTTGGCTATTCATCTGGCCGGGCCGGGCAAATATTCAATCTCAGAAAAATCGTAGTTTTGACTTTCTGGAGATAAACCCCCACACTCAAACTTGAGTTGTGGGGGTGAAACTCTTACACTACTTGTAGCTTGGCTACAACAGAAAACAAAGAAAATAGCTGGTATGGCCTACCTCGAATAAGTTTGAGGCAGTTTTTGTTTTATTTCATTACCTTAGCGGTTTTAATAGTTATTTACCTTAGGTTTTCAGAACTTAAGCTTATCGGTTCAATCTTTGCCGGTTCAAACTATCTTTGGCTTTTAGCCATAATCGTAATCCAACTTTTTGTTTATTATTTTCAGGCCTTAAACTATCGGAGCGTTCTGCGGATAAAGGATTTGGAAGTGAAAGCCAGAGAACTTTACCCAATGTCTTTCGTGGTCCAGTTTTTAAACCAGGCCCTGCCTACAGCCGGCTTATCGGGCCAGGTATTTTTTGTTCAGTACTTAAAAA
>CAYHZG010000046.1:0-3277 GCA_964361105.1 uncultured Candidatus Saccharibacteria bacterium | reverse complement strand
TATCTTGTAAGAGGATATCATTATTAAAGATCCAATCACCGGTCACGGTCTCATTCTGGGATAAGGAAGCCGGGCCGCCAGCCCCCCAGTCAAGGTTAATGATGGTTTCAGTGGTAGAAGAAGCAGTTAAAGTAAAAGCTCCTTGAATGAAATTTAAAATAGAGGTGGCCGCTAAAACAGTTGTCCCACTTTCTTCTGTCTCAAAAGTGGCTGACCCGGCGCCAGAGTCAACTCCGCAGGAAAATCTGCCGGTTGATGAATTCCATAAAAGAGTATCACTTTCAGTATTACAGTTTGAAATACCCGTAAAAGCGGTGCCAACTACGGTTGAGACAGAAGCAGTGCCGCCAACTTCAACATCTATATCACTGAAATTCCAGGTAAATCCTCCGGAAGCAATAGAAAAATTAGCGTCTAAAGTAGCTGAATTAATGATTTCATCAAAATCAATTGAGTTTGATGATACGCCCCCTGAACCGCAGGAGAATTTTTTATTTGTTTCATCCCATTTGAGCGACTGGGTGCCGCCATCACAGTCAGTTAAACCAGAACCGCTAAACTGACTAGCAGAACCAAGAGTAAAGTTCCCGCTCACGCTTAAAGCTCCAGCTATATCAGCACTGCCGTCAACATCTAATAAATTTGAAACCTTAACGGTCTGACTATCAATGGTGGCGGGATTTAAAATAGTGACGCCGCCACCACCGCCAGAATAAGTTGGTGCTATTTGTAGTGTTGTAGGTACGTTTTTAAATTTCTCCTCAATATTTAAAAATCTCGCCTCTATCTGGTTAATGCCCAGCTGACCAGCTTTGCTAGAGGGCAAAGACGGGGATTGAACAATAATTCTCTCAAGAGTTTTCTCAACTATTTGATTATTTGTCTGAATCAAAACTTGCTTGTTATTTAACGAATTTTTCAAGCTTTCGGTTGTTTCTTCCAGCTCACTAATCTTATCAGCCGTACTTTTACCAAAGGAAAAGGTTATCACTTTTTCAACTAACGTCACGACCGGTGAAATAAAGTTAAAAATATTGGCCCCGATTTCGAGTTCGTTTGTCTTGGCACCATAAATTCTGACTTCTTTAGAAATTGACTTAGCGTAGCTCTGACTGAATTCTCCTATAGTAACTTTGAAAGCACGAAAATCGTCTTTCAAATCATCATAACTTTCTTGTTCAATGACAATTTTTTTAGCTAAGTTAAAGACTGAACTATTGAAATTTTTAAAGGCATCTGCCAATGAGTCATTCTGGATAAAGACGGATACGGAAAAGAAAATAAATAAAATAAAAAGAGCCACCAGGGCATATCTTAAAGCAGGTTTTAGGCCTGAACTAAGATATGACCTGATGGCTCGATTCCCATCGGCTATATGGGAAGAAACTAACGAAGGAGCTATGCGAGGCAATTCGGTCACCTTTGGCGGGTGAATCTTAGCCTCTAGCCTTCGAGTTAGTTGAATGCCTTGACGGGCGACTTCACGTCTATTTTCAGCTGCTTTGATTCGGTAACTTTTAAGTGAATCTCTCGTTACGTACCACTTTTTCTCCTTTAAAATTCCTTGAACTTTTCCTTGGCGGGCTAATAACCCGATATGATTCCGGTCATAACCAAATTCTTCGGCTAATACCGAAGCAACTATAAACTTTTTCCCTCTCCGTTTGATGGCTTCCAAATTCTAACTTCGAAAGCCTTCCCTATAGCCGATAAACAGAATTTTTAAAGACGCAATATTCCTTACTCTGTAATAGAATATTGCAATATCTAAATATTAGTTTTTCTGGTTATATCGTGTCAATAAAGTTATCAACAAATTGGTGTTTAATTGAGCATTTTTTGTGGAAAATTAGTTATTTACTTGAAAAAAACAGTGTATAAAACAGTGTATAAAATTATATAAAACCTGCGATATTTCTTGATTTTATAAGAGTTTGGCTCAGGTATAGCCAATTTCTTCGTTTAATTCCGTTAGGGGAAACCCGAACGGCGAAGACCCAAAAAAAATTCACAAACTTATCCGACAGATCGGAAACCAGCTCGCAATATCAAATTTCTGAATTGGGAAGTATCTTGTAAATGGCCGAAATCTTTATGAAGTCCCCATGCGAGTCCCCACAGGGACGAGCTGGGATGATTAAATCTGAAAGATTTAATCAAATTGCCGGTAACAATGAGGGTAAGGGGTGGTAACTCCCTCATTGTCGGCAATTCAAGTAAAGTAACGGGGATTCCATTTACAAGAAGGGCTACCCCTATGAAGAAATTGATGTTGCGAGATGGTTTTGTTTGCGACGTTTGAGAGAGGAAATCGGCTATACCCCGAGCTATGCCCGAACTGAAATATTGGTGCAATATTTCTTTATATTGCAAGAAATATTGCGTAAGAACCAAAATAATAGAACCGCAATATTTCTTGATTTTACTAAGTAAATAAGGTTGTAGAAGAGATAAACTTTAAATTAATCTGGCTAAACGTAAAATTCCTGATTTTTCAAGAAATATTGCTCTTACCGAGCTTGATTTAAAAGCTTGAGGGCCTCTTTTACTTTATCTTCTAATCCTTTGGTCTTTTTAGAAACTCGTCTTAAGACCTCCTGGGCTTGGTATTTTTGATAACCCAAAGAAATTAAAGCATCAATGGCATCAATGTCATGACTTAAATCAACCTTTACGAATTTAGCTAACGTATAATTATCTAACTTATCTTTTAACTCCATAACTAATCTTTTGGCTGTTTTAGGACCAAGACCAGAAATTTTTCTTAAATAATCCTCGTCTTCTTTTGAAACTGCGGCCACCAACTCGCCTACTTCTATCGATGACAATATATGCATTGCATTTTTAGGACCTATTCCTGAAATTGAAGTTAAAAGATGAAAAATATCTAAATCTTCTTTTTTAAGAAAGCCGTAAAGTGTAGATATGCCCTCACGTTGGTTAAAAAACATTTGGGTATAGATTTTGTTGACCTCTAGGGCCTCTTTTGTTAAACTATCTATCGCTTTAGTACTCATATTAACGCGATAACCAACCCCATTTACATCAAGGATTATATAAGTTTTACCAAGTTCAATTATTTTACCTCTAAGAAAAGAGATCATGCCTTAAGCTTACTTTATGTTTAAACTTCATTCAACTTATAAACCCACCGGAGACCAACCAGAAGCAATAACTAAGTTAATTCAAGGTTTTAAAAATGGCCAAAAGAATATGACCTTGCTTGGTGTCACCGGAAGCGGAAAAACTTTTACCATGGCTAATGTAATTGCCAATC
>CAYHZG010000045.1:0-3314 GCA_964361105.1 uncultured Candidatus Saccharibacteria bacterium | reverse complement strand
TAAAATTTGCCGACAAATAGGGCGTGACCACCCCTCCACCCCTATCTTGTCTACGGCAAATTTTTACTCGCTTCGGTTATTTGTAGCTGCTTTGGCCGAACTTTCGGAAATCGGCTACACCCCTCACTTACTATTATACGGCAAAACAAAAAGGGCCGTACCGACAAGGTCGTGCCCAAAGAAACAGAATCTTGGATTACCCAAGGTAGAAGCCGTTATTTTGCAGATACGCAATGGCCTATTGCGTAGAGCTGTTGGCGGTCTTGGGTTCATCGGGTTTGCGTTGGGCACTCAGCCACTGACCGGCTGTCGCGACCGCGAACCGGCTTTGGATTACTGTAAGCCATCCATGGGGTCCAACTTGCCCGCACCACGCTCTGGATAAACCCAAGATTCTATCTCCAGATTAAACCAAGAAACCAAAAACCGCAAACACTTAGATTTTACTCCGGGGCCGCAGGGCATATTCAATTTCTGAAATAAAAAAACGAAAAGCCCGCAGGGAAGTTATCGAGGAACCTCGTGAGCCCCCGAAGTATCCACCTTCGGTGGAACTACAGGGCAGGCGAGCCTAAGTAGCGCTTGCCCCGTAGCATCCCGAAGGGATTGCTATGGGGAGGCGAACGAGGAATGAGGGTTTTTTATGAAAAACAGGAGATAAGATATGTATATAAGATGTATGGGGCCGAACGTTTCCGAGACAACTATACCCGAGAGGCTCTTCGTTTTTTTACCTATTTGAGTTCAACTTTTCCGCCGGCGGTTTCTACTTTCTTTTTCAATTCCTCGGCCTCTTCTTTCTTAATCCCTTCTTTGAGCGTCGTCGGCAGATTATCAACCATATCCTTGGCTTCCTTTAATCCTTTGCCAGTCGCGTCTTTTACCACTTTAATCACCTGAATTTTATTGGCTCCGGCATCGGTTAAAACAACATTAAAGATTGATTTCTCTTCTTCAGGGGCAGTTGGACCCTGAACCGCGCCTTGAGGCATCATCATTGGCATGGCTGAAGCTGAAACGCCAAATTTTTCTTCAAGCATTTTAACAAACTGAGATAATTCTAAGACCGACATTGACTCAATTTGCTTTAATAGTTCGTCAAATTTTTTTTCCATAATTTTACTTTTTAATTTGTGATAGTACATTGGCCAATCCCCTGATATTCCCTTGTAAAACATTTGCCAAACCAGAAAGCGGGTAACGAATCGTACTTGCCAGTTGGTAAAGCAAAGCTTCGCGGGATGGCAGATTAGCCATTTCGACCAATAAACTTTTTGAAATGATTTCTTTATTCTCCGGGTTTAATCCTAAATAAAGCAACAAGGCCTCGTTTTCTTTTGACAACTTATACAAAATCTTTAATGGCTCAACCATATCCTGATAACCGAATAAAACTGCCACCGAGCCGGCCATCTCTTTAGCTTTAACCTCATCGGCAAAAGAAGCTTTTTGCAAAGCTAAATTAAGCAGTGTTTTTTTTAAAACGATATACTCGGCATCTGCCTTTTTTAAGTCATTTTTTAACTTTTCCATTGAAGCAAAATTCAAACCCTTTTTGCCTCTCTGATTAAAAGAAGTGAAAACCAAAACCTTGGCCTTTTTTATTTTTTCAGCCACCTCATCAACAATTTTCCTTTTTTGCTGTTTAGTTTTTGGCATACCAATTTTGTTTATGAGCGAAGCGAATAATTACAAAATTGAGTACCGAGCACTCAGCAACGAAAATGATCTTCATTTCTGAGTGCTCGGTTACTTTTTTGTAGTTGTGCTCGTCGTGTCAGAACACTCCTGCGCTCAGACAAAAACTAAAAAACGGCCAAAGCCGCTTTCTGCCTCAGTGAGACTTACGGTATTCCCGCTCACTTTCTACGGCTTTAACTGAATTATATCTATCACAATTTATTTGTCAATTATCTATAAACCGAGCGGTTCAGATTATGTTCTTCCAAAGTCCTTGAAAAAATCGTCCGGCCATCATCTCTGGCAGAAAGATAATAAAGATAAGGACTCCTCTCGGGATCAAAAGCGGCCTCAATAGCCGTAAGACCGGGGTTTGATATCGGTCCAAGCGGAAGTTCTCTATGTAAATAGGTATTGTAAGGCGAATTTAATCTCTTGTCGCTATCAGTCAAAGACCGACAGTTGGCTCGGTTTAAAATTGAACATTTTATATAGACCAAAGTGGCATCAACCTGAAGGGCAATCCCGGCTTCAAGCCGTTTCCACAAGATTCCGGAAACCAACTTCATGTCTTTCTCAGCCCGAACTTCTTTCTCAAGCATTGAAGCTATAATTATTGTTTCCTGTAAATTCTTCCTCTCAAAAATATCCAGACGAGCCAAAACTTTTTTTTCAAAATTAACCAGCATTTTCTCTATAATCTCATCAGGAGAAAGCCCCTGAAACTCATAGGTATCTGGAAAGAGATATCCCTCCAAATTAATGCCCTTCTTTTGGGGAAGAAAGGCATAGCGGCCGTCGGAGTTATCAAAGTTCGACACTAATCTTCTAAACTCTGCTGAACTAGAAATAAGACCCTTCTCTTTTAAAACTTCAGAGATTTCTTTAACTGTAAAACCCTCAAATATCCTAATCTCATCTTTGACGCCCTCGGCAAATTCATAAAATATCTGACTAACCGAGTAACTTGGACCGATTGAATAAACGCCCGGCTTAATTTTTTTGTGGATTCCAGTAAATAAAATAAATGATTTGGTTAAAAATTCATTTCTTATTAGGCCTTCTTCTTCTAATCTGTTAATGACTGAATCGGCTCCTTCTCCTTTTCGGACTTCAAATCTTTCAATTTCAACCAAGGTTCGCTGAATGAAAATTTCATCTATTGAATAAAAGATGAACGATAAAAAAATTAAAAAGGCGATGATGGCAAAGTAGCCGCTGAATTTTCTCACCCCGTTAGAGGCAGTAACAGTCATGATGTAGGTTAAGTGACGCTATTAAAGAAAAAATGATTTTCCCAAAGTTTTTCATATTTTTTAACCCGCAAGGGCTGCCTCTAACGGGGCTCATATCGAATTATTGGTTTTGATTTTCTTCAAGAGGCCTGATTCCGGTCACGCGTTGTGGAGGAATGGAACGCCTGCCCGCTTCCAGCTCATTGATTTTACTTTTCAAAACCTGATTATCCGGATTCAGAACTTCAATTTTCCTTAATTCTTCCAAGGCATTGTCAATCCGGCCTCTCTCTTCGTAAAGCAAGGCCAAATACCATCTGGCATTTGAAAAATCGGGAAAAATGCTAATGGCCTTCTGAAACTCGTTAAATGCTTGGTCCTTTTGATTGTCACGGTAAT
>CAYHZG010000044.1:0-3406 GCA_964361105.1 uncultured Candidatus Saccharibacteria bacterium | reverse complement strand
GCAACTTTGTGAATTGGTTTAAAGAAGTCAGTCCGGGCTTGGCCTCAAATTTATACCAACCAGTCCATAATATTTATCTTTTGATTTTCTCCGAAACCGGAATTCCGGGCTTAGCTGCGTTTTTACTGTTTCTGTTTTTTCTTTCAAAAAATTATCTTAAACTTAAATTCACTCAACCGTTTCATTACTCCTTTTTCATAATCTTTGCTTCGCTTTTGTTCTTCGGACTTTTTGATCATTTTCTCTGGACTATTCAGCAAGGCCAATTAGTATTTTGGTTAGGCTTGGGTTTGATTGCTTCTTTGACTTTTAACGAAGGACAGAATTATAATTGGCAGCGAGGAAAAAAATAGAAATTTATTTATATTTTTTCCGAGCGAACCAATTATATGCCTGTCACTTTGTGACAGTGCATATATTTTGGTTAGTTTTAGGCTTATTAAGCGCCCGTAGCTTAATTGGATAGAGCGTCGGCCTCCGGAGCCGAAGATTACAGGTTCAAATCCTGTCGGGCGTATTTTATGAAATTAGTTACTGATCTTCAGATTCATTCCAAATATTCGCGGGCTGTTTCCAAAGAAATGGTTTTGGAGAATTTGGATAAGTGGGCCAAAATCAAGGGGATTAATGTTTTGGGGACAGGGGACTTAACTCATCCTTTGTGGCTGAAGGAAATAAAACAAAAACTTGAACCGGCTGAACCCGGACTTTTTAAGTTAAAAAAGGAGTATAAAGTTGATTCATTTGGCCGATTAGATGGCGAGGCAGAGCCGCGCTTTATGCTGACTGGCGAGATAAGCTGTATTTATTCAAAAGGCGGAAAAGTGAGACGGGTTCATCATCTTTATTTAGTTCCAGACCTTGAGACCGCCGAAAAAATAAACGCCAAACTTTCTTTTATTGGCAATTTGAAATCAGATGGCCGACCGATTCTCGGCCTTGATTCAAAGAAATTTTTGGAAATTTGTCTTGAGATATCGCAAGATATTATGGTTATTCCGGCCCATGCCTGGACGCCTTGGTTTTCAATTTTTGGTTCTAAATCCGGCTTTGACTCAATTGAAGAATGCTTTGAAGATTTATCAAAACATATTTACGCAATTGAAACCGGTTTAAGCTCTGACCCGGCAATGAACTGGCGTTTTTCTCAATTGGATAAAGTAGCCATAGTTTCTAACTCTGATTCTCATTCTCTCACCCGCATCGGCCGGGAAGCCAATGTTTTTGATACCGAATTCAGTTATCACAAAATCATAGAAGCCATAAAATCAAAAGACCCTAAAAAATTTCTTTACACTGTTGAATTTTTCCCAGAGGAAGGTAAATACCATTATGACGGCCATAGGTTGTGCAAAGTTTCTTTTAAACCGGAGCAAAGCAAGAAGACAAATTTTTTATGTCCAAAATGCAAGAAGCCATTGACCATCGGGGTTTTAGCCAGAGTTAATCAATTGGCTGACCGGCCAGACGGCTTTAAATTGACCGGTTCAGTGCCTTACAAAAATATCATTCCTTTAGACCAAATAATTGCTGATTCATTAGGTCTTGGGAATACCGGTAATACTGGCTGGCCAAAGAGAATTGTCTATGAATACGAGAAATTAATAAAATACTTTGGCAATGAATTTACCGTCTTATTAGAACAATCTATAGAAGAGCTTAAAAGAGCCACTTTACCAGAAATTGCTCAAGGGATCTTTAAAGTCAGGGAACAAAAAGTCCATATTGAGCCAGGTTACGACGGGGAGTACGGTAAAATAAGGATATTTACGGCTGATGAGAGGGAGAAGGCCTTGCGGCAAGCCTCTTTATTGTGAACAGGTGTGGATAAATTAGGCTTGACCGAGTCCTTTGGGTTTGATAGTTTTAAAAGGCCTTTGTGAGTACGCCCCAAGCGTCTAAAAACTTAATATTTTTGTCAATTTTGCTGGCATTTACTCTATATGCCAGTTTCGTTTTGGCGGCTCAAGATGTGGGGCCGCGTTATTTTATTAAAACCCTTAATCCTTTTTGGCAAAAGAGTTTTGGGGTCCGACATAATTTTGATGACGGGTTTACCACTGATTTATCCGGTATTCAGTTGACTTTGGCCAAGCTTTTCGGGGTAGAAGTAGAACCGGTTGCCCAGCTCCACATTTTGTCGGAAGTCCCGGCAGATGAAAAAATAGCGGTTAAACCTTCTAAGACTGGTCCAGTTCCAACGAGGCCAATCCCATCAGATCAAACTCCTTGGGGAATAGAAACGGTTTATAACGACTCTCTGATTGCCTCAACTTCCGGCGGAATCGATATTAATGTCGCCGTTTTAGACACCGGCGTATTAAAATCTCATCCTGATTTAAAAAATAGGGTTAAACAATGCAAAGATTTTACTAATTTGAAGTTCCCAATTAAAGACGGGAGTTGCGATGATAAGCATGGCCACGGAACCCATGTTTCGGGAATTATTCTGGCTGACGGCGGTTCTGATAAATTGGGAATTTATGGCGTTGCTCCGGGAGCCAACCTTTTTTCTTACAAAGTATGCGGCAATGACGGTTCCTGCTGGGCTGACGATATAGCTTTTGCCTTGAGAACAGCAGCCGATAATGGAGCTAATGTGGTAAATATCAGTTTAGGCGCTGATAGCGATAGTTCCCTAATCCGGGATGCCATCAACTACGTTGTTTCCAAAGATGTTTTAGTGGTAGCAGCCGCTGGAAACGACGGCCCCTACCCGGCGAGTATTGATTATCCGGCCGCTAATTTTAAGGTGGTAGCGGTCGGAGCAATAGACGTAAACATTTTAGTGTCTGATTGGAGTTCCAGAGGAATTAATTCCTCAACCTCGCCTTATATAGTGGAAGAAAAAGACATGGAATTTGGGGCGCCTGGGGTAAATGTTGAATCAACCTGGAAAAACGGCGGTTATGCGATTTTGTCTGGAACTTCAATGGCTTCTCCGCATGTTGCCGGATTAACGGCTAAACTTTGGCAGGCCACTGCCTTAGAAGGCACAAGAGCTTCAGCCTCTAGGGACCTGCTTCATCGGTTAGCAAAAGATATCTGGACTGCTGGTGATGATGACGCGACCGGATTTGGTTTGTCGCAGGTGAAATAGTGATTAGTTAATTAGTTAAATAGTTGATTAGTTTATATTGCTTAAAGGCAATTTTTTGTTTTACAATAGAGAGGTGAAGATCAATCGGGTTATAAGGACATTAGTCACCTCCGATTTTTTATTGATTTCCGGTTTTGCTGTTTTTGGTCCGATATTCGCTGTTTTTATTACCCAAGAGATCGAGGGAGGGACTTTGGCAATTATTGGTTTTACCGCCGCTGTTTTCCAGATTTTCAAATCGTCTTTTCAAATTCCGATTGCCAACTATCTTGATAAAAATCACGGCGAGAAAGACGATTTTTACTC
>CAYHZG010000043.1:0-3415 GCA_964361105.1 uncultured Candidatus Saccharibacteria bacterium | reverse complement strand
TTTGACGGCCATTGCCAAACAAGGGGCAAATTTTTTGGCCGATGATTCGGTTCAAAATATGTCAATAAGTCAAATCAAAGTTTTAACTACCGGCAGAGTTGAATTCGTTATTAAATTAATTTTTGACAAGAGTAAGTTTTTAAAATGAGTAAAAACCTTCTTTCAGCAATAATCGCCTCTGTTTCAGTTCTAGTTTTTTTTCTTTTAGTTTTACCAACCTTTGACCAAACCAGAATGCTTAGGAGTTCAATCGGAGAAAGGGCGGATATTTTAAACGAAGCCCAGGAGATATCAGACCGGATTAACAGTTTAAACCAAGAAATAGATTCCAGACGTCAGAACATAGACAAGCTGGACCGACTTTTACCTAAAAAGAAACAAGTACCTGAACTTTTGTCTAGCATGGAATCAATCGTTTCGGCTTCCGGCACGACCTTAATCGAAATGAACCTTTCTGATGTTGTCCGAGAAGGCAATGTCAAAAAGATAAGCGCCACCTTAAAGCTTAACGGCGATTTTGCTTCATTCATGAATTTTCTTGACTTATTAGAGAGGAATTTACGACTAATCGATGTTAGTAACCTTGATGTGGCCGCTCAACAGATTGAAAGAACCAAAACAATAAATTATGATGTCAGATTTGAAATGAATTATTTGTCTTCCAAATAACTTCGAAATATGCCCCAAACACCTTTTTATAAAATCCAGCCCAGATCATCCCTGCCAATGATTTTGGTTTTACTGGCCCTGATTGCCGGCTTTATTTTTTACTTCCAGATAATCCGGCCAGGGCAGGTTAATAAATACGAGATTCCTGCGGATAGCCAGAGAGAAATTTCAAGATTCAAAGCTTTTAAGGATTTAGAGCTTGATTTTTCAATTTTTGAAAGGGCGGATTTTAAAGGTTTGAGGGTTTTCGGAGAAGTGCCGGTAAAAACATCCCCCGGAGGCAAGCAAGATTTATTCAGCCCCTAAAACATTTTGTTTAACAAAATGTTCGGGCGAACAATTTTTGAAATTGTTTTAGCCAATGATAAAAATTCCCCAGACATTAATAGAAGAATTAATAAGAAGAAAGGTCTTAGATAAAAAGACGGCCGAGTCCCTTTCAGCTAGGTCCCGCTCCCAAGACAAAGATTTTACTCAAGTAGTAATTGAAGAGGGGATTATTTCTGACCAGGATTTGTTGGCTATCAAATCCGAGCTTTACGCCCTGCCATCGGTGGCCTTAAAAGATGCTGAAATTAAATCAAATGCCTTAAAGGCCTTAGGAGAAGATACCGCCACTTTTTATAAAGTTGTGCCCTTTGATAAAGAAGGAAATGTATTGAGAGTCGGAATGCTTAATCCCGAAGACGCCGAGGCCTTGGAAGCCCTCAAATTCATTGCTCAGGACCAAGGGCTAATTATCGAAAAGTATATCATTAGTTTTGGCGATTATTTAACAGTTTTTAAAAAATATAGAACCTTAGTCGGTGAAGTCAGGGAAGCCCTTGAGGAGCTAAGTCAGGAATTAGGGAAAGAAGCAGTTAAGAAAACCGTCTTAAGTGAGGTGCCTCAAATTTCAGAAGAAGCGCCGATTATTAAGGCCGTGGCCGTGATAATTAAGCATGCGGTTGAATCTCGGGCATCTGACATTCATATTGAGCCCCACGAAGACAAAGTCAGGGTTCGTTTCAGAGTTGATGGGATTATGCATGTGGCTTTGATCCTGCCCAGAACCATTCATTCGGCTATTATTACGAGGATTAAGATTTTGTCTGATTTAAAGATAGATGAAACCAGGATTCCCCAAGATGGAAGATTCGGGACAATGGTCGGAGATAAAAAGATTGACTTTCGTGTTTCAACCCTGCCAACCAGGCATGGCGAAAAAGCGGTCTTGAGAATTTTGGATCCGTCAATCGGCCTGATTGAACTGCCTGGCTTGGGATTGGCAGGTCGAAATTTAAAGCTGATTGATAAGTACATTCAAAAGCCCTTTGGCAGCATCTTGATTACCGGTCCGACTGGCTCAGGCAAGACCACTACCCTTTATTCAATTTTGCGTAAAATCAACAACGAAGCCGTCAATATTGTTGCTTTAGAGGATCCGATTGAAATTCTTTTAACCGGAATCAGTCAGTCGCAAATTCAGGAAGAAATTGGTTTTACTTTTGCCACTGGGTTGAGGCATATTTTAAGACAAGACCCTGATATAATAATGGTCGGGGAGATAAGAGACCCGGAGACGGCCAACTTAGCCACTCACGCTTCTTTGACCGGCCATTTGGTTTTCTCAACTTTACATACTAATGATTCAATCGGCGTAATCCCAAGGTTAATTGACTTGGGAGTTGAGAAATATTTGATTGCTCCGACTCTCAACTTAGCCATGGCTCAGCGTCTCTTAAGGCGGCTGTGCCAGGTTTGCAAAGTAAAATCAAAACCTAGTTCAGCCGAAGAAAAAATAATCACCGAAACAATCGGCCAGATGCCCGAAGAAATAAAAACGGGGCTGCCTAAAAGTTTTGTTTCTTATAAGGCCAGCGAAAAGGGATGTTCCGAGTGTAATGGCAAGGCCTATAAAGGCCGAATCGCAATCTTTGAGATTTTTGAAATAAGTGACGAAGTTGAGAAGATTATTTTAACAAACCTGTCTGAAGTGTCTTTGCGGGAAGAGTCCAAAAGGCAGGGAATGCTGACCATGTTTCAGGATGGGATATTAAAAGTCATAGAAGGAATAGTTTCAGTTGAAGAATTATTAGAAGTGGCCGAAATAGGAAATGCCTGATTACAGAGATTTACTAAATGAATTATTAATTTATACGGCTTCGCAAAGAGCCTCGGATTTACATTTGTCTCCGGCCAATTTTCCGACTTTACGACTGTTTGGTCGCCTAGTGCCTCTGAAAAAGTATAGCATCCTTGATCCGGAGACACTCTTTGGAATAACCGAGGCTGTTTTACAGGAGAGAAAAGCAAGGTTTCTAGTAGAAAAAGAGATTGATTTTTCTTATTCAGTCAGTCAAGAGGCCAGATTCAGGGTTAATGTCTACCAGACCAAAGGGATTCCGGCCGTAACCTTTCGTTTTATTCCTTCCAAAATTCTTGACATAGACGAGCTGAATCTGCCACCGATTATTAAAATTTTCAGTCGGATCAGCCAGGGCTTTATTTTAGTTGTTGGTCCGAACGGCCATGGTAAAACCACCACTTTGGCCGCTTTAGTCAATCTTATTAACCGCGAAAGAAGTTCTAAGATTGTGACCATTGAAGACCCAATTGAGTATATTTTTACTCCGGACAAAAGCATTATTGACCAGAGAGAGCTTTTTTCCGACACCCTCTCTTTCCATAACGCCTTGCGTTCCACTTTTCGTCAGAATGTTGATGTGATTTTGGTTGGCGAGATGAGGGATTATGAAACAATGTC
>CAYHZG010000042.1:0-3416 GCA_964361105.1 uncultured Candidatus Saccharibacteria bacterium | reverse complement strand
TTGAAGTTGTTGAAAGCCCTCTTGAATATATACATAAAGAGTAAAAAATTTTGACTCTTAATGGATATTGTGTTATGAATTTGCCATTGTTCCTTGAAATTTAAATACTAAGAGAGGGTGGAAACGTGTCGAAGGGAAGTGTTTTTATTTTGTCTGTAAGTAGTGATATTGGCCGCGCGCTTGCCTTAAAATATCTGAATGATGGATACGAGGTAATTGGTACTTTTCGCAATAAACAATCGATTGTCGACTTGATTGGTAAACAAGGATTGAGATTAATTTCATGTGATCTTGATTCAAAACGCAGTGTCGGTTTAATGATTGATACTTACAGAAAAATTTATCAGTCTCTTCATAATTCTTGGGATATTTTTATTTCGTGTGTTGGAACTATGGAGCCAATAGATCCTTTCTTTTCGCAAGATTTTGATACATGGGAAGAATCGGTGGAAGTTAACTCAACCGCTCAACTTCGAGTTTTGCATGGCATATATCCTTATCGGAGGCAATGTAGCGTTTCAAGTGTTGTCTTTTTTGCCGGCGGTGGCAGTAATGGCCCATTTACCAATTATTCCGCTTATGCTGCTTCAAAAATATTTCTGACAAAAATGTGCGAACTTTTAGATGATGAGTGCGGGGATCTTAATCCGTTTATTATCGGCCCCGGATTTCGGAGAACAAAGATTCATAATGAGACATTTAATAATCCGGTTAGCGCTGGCAAGAATTTAGATCGTACCCATTTTCTTTTTGGGTCTGATTATTCGGATCTTTCTTTTAATGATATTTACCGTTTTATTAATTGGGCCGTTACTCAAGGGAAAAAAGTTACTGGTGGCAGGAATTTTTCAGTTTTGCACGATGAGTGGCGCAATGGAGGATTGCAATTAGTAAAACAGCTTGTAGAAGATGAAAACAAATTCAAGTTAAGGCGTTTTCTCGGCGAGGAAGAGTAATTATGAAACTCTCCGATTATGTTGCTCAATTTTTAGTTAGCCAAGGAGTTCGTCATGCATTTGCGATTATAGGAGGCGCTTCACTTCATCTCATTGATTCTATTGCTAAAACTCCAGGCATTGAATATATTTGTCCCCAACATGAACAGGCTGGAGCAATGGCGGCCGACGCTTATTCGCGCGCAACTGGAAATTTGGGTGTGGCTATTGCCACAAGCGGGCCGGGCGCCACAAACTTAATTACCGGAATCGCTTGTTCATATTTTGACTCTGTACCGGTACTTTACTTAACCGGACAGGTTACAACGTTTCGATTGAAAGGTGACTCTGGTGTTCGGCAAATGGGATTTCAAGAAACTGAAATAGTTGAAATGGTAAAGCCGATTACTAAATATGCGGTTATGATTCGTGATCCGCTAAAAATTAAATATGAACTTCAAAAAGCAGTTCATATAGCGAGATCTTGCAGGACCGGACCGGTTCTTGTAGATATTCCCGACGACCTTCAGCGTATGGATATTGATGCCAGTAGCTTAGAATCATTTACTCCTGAAACATCAAAAAAAATTTTGGGCGCCCGTTTTGGCGATCTTTGTAGAATTATGGATTGTCTAGAAAAATCAAAGCGACCAGTTCTTATTCTTGGTTGGGGAGTCAGATTAGCCAAGTCAAAATCTGAAGCTAAGTATTTAATTAATAAACTTAGAATTCCAGTTTTGTTAACCTGGCCAGTGCTTGATATGATTCCATCAAGCCATCCGCTTATAGTCGGGTCATTTGGAACTCATGGTACAAGATATGCTAACTATGCTTTGCAAAATTCCGACCTTATTCTTTCAATCGGCGCTCGTCTTGATACGCGCGAAGCCGGTAGCCCTTATTCTGAATTTGGCAGGGGAGCTAAAAAAATTATTGTAGATATTGATCCGGCTGAACTTAATAAATTTTCCAAATTTGAAATGACAGGCGTTGATTTATTGGTTAATGCGGATGCTGGTGAATTTATCAGATCGCTATCAAAAATGGTTAAAATTGGAAAAAGTCTTGATTTTTCAGGTTGGCTTAAAAAAATTAAAGATTGGCGTAGCCGTTATCCGATTTGCCTATCAAATTACTATGTGGAAAACGATCTCAATCCGTATGTATTTGTAAAACAGCTATCAGATTTCAGTCGAAACGGCGATTTATTTGTTCTTGATACCGGATGCGCTTTAGCATGGATGTGCCAAGCCTTTGAATTTAAAAAGGGCCAGCGCATGTTCCATGCTTTTAACACTACTCCTATGGGGTACGCTCTTCCCGCGGCGATTGGCGTGAGTTTTGCTAAAAATCGCGGTTTAGTAAATTGCATTGCTGGTGATGGCGGTTTCCAGATGAATATTCAGGAAATGGCTACGGTAATTCGCCATAATTTGCCAATTAAGATTTTTCTGATAAATAATAAGGGTTACAGCATGGTAAGGCAGACGCAAGAACAGTGGCTTGGTTGTCGATATGAAGCTGTATCGGTAGAAAGCGGCTTGGCTTTTCCTGATTTTATAAAAGTTGCACAAGCTTATGGGTTTAAAACATTTTCTATTAGTCGTAATGAAGATGTTGGGGAATGTCTTAGTAATATTTACGCGACAAATGGTCCAGTTTTCTGTGATGTGCAAATTAATCCGGAACACAGGGTAATTCCCCAAGTTAGATTTGGAAGACCTCTTGAAGATAGTGAACCGTTTTTAAACCGTTCGGAGTTTTTTGAAAATATGATTGTTGATCCTACCGAATCTTCTAAACGCCCTATTTAATAGAGGCGTTTTATTATTTGCCATTTTTTAGCTTTTGTGTTTAAAATTGTTTACTTGTTCGTTAAAAAATTTAAAACCCAGTAAACAATAAAAATATAGCAGAAAGGGAACAAGACATGCCCGAGGTAAATCTTCTTGATCTTTATCCTAATCCTAAAAGAGATGTTGAGTGGCGTTTTAACAATTTAACCACAGATCAAAGAGAAATAGCCCGTCAATTTGGTAAGGAATTTTTTGATGGCGACAGATTGTGGGGTTACGGCGGTTATTTTTATGATGGCCGTTGGTTAAAGATAGTTAAAAGGTTTGAAAATTATTATGGTTTGAATTCTGATAGCTCTGTCTTAGACGTTGGTTGCGCTAAAGGATTTATGCTTTCTGATTTTTTGTATTTGATTCCGGGAATTAAGATTGCTGGGATTGATGTTTCTTCTTATGCTTTAAGAGAGGCTCCAATAGAAGTAAGGCCTTTTTTAAAATTAGGCAGCGCCGAAAATCTTCCTTTTGCTAGTCATTCATTTGATCTTGTAATCTCTATTAATACTGTCCACAATCTTGAACTTCTAGAATGCAAGCAGGCGATTAGAGAAATTGAACGGGTTAAAAGAAAACACGCTTTTCTGGTTTTGGATTCTTATAGAAGTCGTGAGGAAGAAAATAGGATGCG
>CAYHZG010000041.1:0-3437 GCA_964361105.1 uncultured Candidatus Saccharibacteria bacterium | reverse complement strand
CATGATATAAGCTTAAATGGAGATGGGAGCCGGTGACAAATCCAGTTGCGCCTTCGTATCCTAAGACCGTACTTTCATTAACCCTTTCTCCGGCCAAGACCAAAGACGGATCCCTCATGTGCCCGTAGACGCTAATTAGATCATTATCATGTCTGACTGCCACCCAGTTTCCACCGGCATTATTAAAGCCCTTTGCCAAAACGACTCCGGGGCCGATTGACCTTACTTCTGAGCCAGGACCGGCTTTGAGGTCAATTCCATTATGGGGCGCCCCGCCATAAGCCCCGCGTTTGGCAAAAGTAGTCATTCCATATCCTTGGGTAATTATATAGTCGTCCATCGGCATTTTAAAGAGTTTGATTCCTTTTGGCGGGATTAATGATGCTTTGACCCGAACGATATAGAGCCCCTGCTTTCTGGCCTCAATCTCAAGCTTCTGTAATTCTTTATAAAATTCGGCTTTTTTCTTCTCGGCTTCGCTTAAAAGTTCTTGATATTTTTGTTCTTGGCCTTTTGTTTTGGCCAACAAATTGTTTTTGGCTGACTTAGTCGTTTCAGAAGAGGTCTTTTGGTTTTCACGCCTTTTATTGAGCACTTCCATTTCAAGTTTTTTGTTTTGAGCAATTTCTTTGCGGCTATCAAGTTCTTTTTTTAACTCTAAAAAGGCATCAAGGTTGAGGGCTAGCTTGGCTTGGAGATTGTTAATATGTTCAATATGATTAAAAAAATCTGAAATCTTAGGGTTAGCCAGAAGTATTGTTGCTAAGTCTCGTTTTTCACTGTTATCCAATTGTCTTATCATCTCCGAAATAGATTCTTTGTTTTTTTCTATTTTATTTTCGGTCTTAGATATTTCTCTATTAAGGTCTTTAATTTCAAGGTTAGTGAGTTCTATTTTGCGGTTGGTAGTAAGTATGTCCACCTGCAATTTGGCAATTTGATTTTCCAGGATAGATAACTCTTTCTTTAGGGTTTCTCCTTCCTTCTGTTTTTGGGTTATTTGTTTTTTGTATTCGGCTGATTGTTTTTCTAGTTCCTGGATTTGCTGCCTTATTTCGAGAATCTTATCACTATTATTTTCTTGAGCCGAGGCATTAAAAAATCCAACTAAATAAAAAACTACAGTTATAAATATCAAATTTTTCATTTGCCAATGGCCTCATCTAATCTTTTAATAATGGTTTCTTTAGGCAGAACTTCAAGGATATCAATCGGATCGGGCGAGCCCTGTTTTCCGGTCAAAGCCACCCGCAAGGGCCAATAAACCGCTCCCCTATCGCCCCCGAAGTTTTCGTTAGCCAAATCATCCAACTTTTTTCTGACATAATCTTTGTCAAAAATTTCCCAATCAACCGGCTCAAGCGCGTCCTTGACTAAAGTTAGAGCTTTTTTAACATCGGCTATATTTTTTTTACCCGCCGAAACTTTAGCGAAGGCGGGCCAAATAAGCAATCCCCTATCGTATTTTGGTTCTTTGAAAAAGTAATCAAAGTTTTTAATGTCTGATAGTTTTTCCATTCTCTCGGTAATCAGATGCTGAATTTTGTCCAAATATTCGTCTTTAACCCCATTTATGCCCAATTCTTTTATGATAAAGGGGGTGACTACGGCTCTAAATTGTTCTGGTGGAAGCTGATGAATGTGATAACCATTCATCCAGTTCATTTTTTTTATGTCAAAAACTGCCGGCGATTTTTGGACATCTTCTAAATTAAAGATGGCAGTAAGCTCGTCTATGTTAAAAATATCTTCTGGCTTGCCCTCCGAAGCTTTAGCGAAGGAGGGTTTTTCTCCTTTTTTCTTTGCGTCTTTTGAAGGATGCCAGCCAAGCAAGGCCATAAAATTTACCATAGTTTCCGGAAGATACCCTTCTTCTTTGTATTCCTCTATTGATTCTGCCCCATGTCTTTTTGAAAGTTTGCTTCTGTCTGGTCCTAAAATTAGGGGTAAATGGGCGTATTGCGGTTGAGAAATTCCAAGCGCTTCCTGAATTAAAATTTGTTTTGGTGTATTAGATATGTGATCTTCTCCTCTTATCACGTGAGATATTTTTGTTTCATAGTCATCAATCACTACGGCAAAATTATAAAGCGGCGTGTTTAAGTTTTTTGCCAAACTCAAATCCCCTATTGTTCTTTCGGACCACTCAATCGTCCCACGGATTATATCGTTAAAATGGATTATTCTGGTTGAATTTTCATCGACTTTTAATCTAATTATTCCTCTTTGTTTCGCATTTCTGATTTCGGATTTCGGATTTTCATATTTGTGGCTACAAATATGACGCGGCGCTTCTTTCCTTTTCATCTGTTCTTCTTTTTCCTTTTTTAGCTCTTCAACTGTGTGATAACAATAGAATGCTTTTCCTTCGTCTAAGAGTTTTTGCAAGTATTTTTTATAAGTATCAAGACGCTCGCTTTGTTTGTAAAACTCATCCCATTCTAAACCAAGCCAATTCAAAGAATCTTTAATATCTTCTTCAAATTTCGAGTCAGACCGTTCCAAATCCGTGTCTTCAATTCTCAATATAAATTCTCCCCTGTTCTTTTGGGCAAAAAGCCAATTAAAAAGAGCGGTTCGGGCTGTCCCGATATGCAAAGGACCCGTTGGACTTGGCGCAATTCTAGCCCGGATTTTATTAGACATTATCTATATAGTATATTATTTTGGGAGTGATGAGAATATCATCGGGGCTAGTTAAAATCGGTAAAGAACTAAGTAAAATCAAGGACAGGAAGCCTGAACGCGGAATCCATAGCCCGATGCACGCTTTAGCCAAAGAAATTTCCGAATATACTAGCGAACCGAAAAAGTTTGTCATGTATTTGGGAATAATCAAGAATATCGGTTTAAGGCGCGCTTACTTGATATTTTCAAAAATAAAGCAGTCAAAAAATGTAAAAACACCGGGGAAACTTTTTGTCTATGAATCAACTAAAACTATGGAGATAGTAAAAATTCCAAATAAAATTTTAAATAAAAAACTAGAAAAAATTAAAATAACGGCTCAATTAAAAAAGCTGATTTTAAAAATGAAAAAAACAATGAAAGAAGCGAACGGCATTGGATTAGCAGCGAATCAAGTCGGTCAAGACATCCAACTTTTTATTATTGATGAAACTTTAGCTAAAGAGCATAGTGCGCCTAACACCTATATCAACCCTGAAATTAAACCATATTCAAAACAAGAAGAAGTACTTGAAGAAGGTTGTTTAAGTATTCCTGGCGCCTGGCTTCAGATTAAAAGACCGAAAAAAGTTAAAGTTAAAACAATGGATGAAAATGGAAAAAAATTCAAATTTATCGCCAAAGGTGTATTGGCTCGGGTTTTACAGCATGAATATGATCACTTACAAGGGATTTTAATTACGGATAAATGATTAGAAAGCTTGCGCGAGGTATATCAAATTTCTTCGTTTGGTGCCCCTTCTTGAAAA
>CAYHZG010000040.1:0-3580 GCA_964361105.1 uncultured Candidatus Saccharibacteria bacterium | reverse complement strand
GTTTTTCCAAGTGCCAGTAAAATTTCCTTCTTCAGTTCTAACCCTGCTTTTCCCACTTTGTTAGCTCGTAAGAAAGCGGCTCGTGCGTAAGTAGCAAAGGGATTTAATATTTCAAGTGTCCCTATGGGAGGGGGACATAGTGGGTAGGTGTATTTAAGAAATAGTGAGTAGCGGGGTGGGGTAAGAGTTGTCAATATGGCGGTAAAGACAGTAAAAAGCTGATAAATAAAGCGGTGGTGGTCTGGTTTTTCCACAGCTCATTGACCTTTCGTAAGTAATGGGTGTATACTCTACTTGAAAGTCGCCTGCGCCTGCCGAAAGGTAGTGTGCAGGTTTTTGTTTTAGGGTATAGTAATAGGAATGGAAAAAGTTTGTATATTCATTGACGGGGCTAATTTCTATCACTTGGTGCTTAAAAAACTTGGCATTGAGGAAGTGTCCTTTGATTTTGATAAGTTTGCAACCTTTTTAGCTAACGGCAGAGCAATCTCCAGCAGAGGCAAAAGATTTTATGTCGGCACTGTCCGAGAAAAAGAAGGCGATATGAGGAGCAAGAAAGCTATGGCGAAGCAAACATCTCTTTTCACAACCCTGAAAAATACGAATTGGGAAATAAAAACAAGCAAGCTAAAGACGAGAATAGAAGAAATACCGATAGATAGCCGTGTGGTTGATTATCAGAAATTACAGAAATTAGGCATTAAGAAGATAGTTTTTGAGCGATTAAGAGAGAAGGGGGTTGATGTGAAGCTGGCAACCGACCTCATTGTTGGAGCGGTTGATAATCAATACGATACTGCAATCCTCATTAGTTCAGATTCTGATTTGATACCCGCAGTAGATTGGGTTCGGTTCAGGAAGAAAAAGAAGGTTGAATATGTAGGATTTTCTATTCCTGACGAAGAAAACCCAAGAAACTCAACTAATCCTTTAATATCGCTTATAGCCAAAACTGACATAAAACGAACCCTCATTAAATCCGACCTCCAGCAATTTATCAAACAAACTCTTTTTCAAAACAAACAATAGTGAGTAGCGAGGTAGGGTGAAATTTGCTATAACTAAATCGGAGTAGTGAGAGTTGGTGTTCATCGGTTTTTACTGATGACAAGGTTGTGCAATAAGTCCGCCATCCGCCTTTGTGCGGTGGATTTGCCCGAAAGGGCGAAGGGTGCGGTGAAAAGCAATAGTGGCTCACGGGCACACCAAGAGTGCTACTCCAACAAAAAGCTCCCACACGGGAGTTTTTTGTTTCAAACAATAGTGAGTTGAAGGGTAGGGTAAAAATTGCTATCTTGTGGATATGAAGATTTATTTTGCGGCTCACGCAACAACCAAAGACAATGAGACAAAGGTTGCTTCTGGCTGGAGCGATACGGGACTTTCTGATTTAGGCATAAAACAGGCAAAAGAATTAGGAGAGACATTTAAGGATATTAAACTTGATATTGTTTGTTGCTCTGATTTGAAAAGAGCCGTTGATACGGTGCAAATTGCCTTTGAAGGCAAATATCAAGTTATTGCTGATAAGCGACTACGAGAACTCAATTACGGAGATTTTAATGGCAAGCCATCTGCAGTTGTTGAGCCAATGAAAATGCAACACATCAAAGAGCCATTTACGAATGGCGAGAGCTATGAGCAAGCTGTTGCACGGGTTCAGGGCTTCTATAACGAACTGAAAGAAAAATATCCCGATAAAATCGTTCTCGTTGTAAGCCACAGAGCAACCCAATACGGACTTGATGTAATGGTGGGCAAAACTTTGGAAGAATTATTAAGCACTCCCTTTCAGTGGCAACCTTATTGGGAGTATGAAATTTAATCTATGAAAAATGACGCTCTATTTTGTGTAGGACAAAAAGCATTTATTAAGAAGGACGGCAAAGTTTTGGTTCTTAACGACCCCGTAGAAGGACTTGATTTTGCTGGTGGTAAGATACAAGAGGGCGAAGCAAAAGACGGAGATGCTTCCAGTTTAGTCCGTTCACTCAAGAGAGAAGTTAAAGAGGAAACAGGTCTTGAAATAGAAGTTTTTAATCCTTTCGCTGTCTGGTATCACGAGTTTCCTAAAGGGCATAGGAATTACCCGAAGGTAGTTTATCTCGTGGCCTTTAAGTGCAAATATGTTTCTGGTGAGTTTAAATTAAGCGATGAGCACGACAAGTTTAGATGGGTGGATGAAAACGATTATAGAGAAGTTGATGATGGTAGCGATTATTTTGATGTGTTGAGAAAGTATTTTACAGAGTAGAGTAATTTCTCAAATCTGGGATATAAATATACTCATTTTGTCGCTGGATGATGGTTCTAACATTGTCCACAATTCGGTGCAAAAGCTATGAAAATTCCCCAAGCAGTTCTGGAGATAATCCAAAAACTTAATCAAGCCGGGTTTGAGGCGTACGCGGTGGGCGGATGCGTGCGGGATTTGCTGATGGGCGAAACGCCGGGCGATTGGGACGTAACCACCAACGCCAAGCCGGAAGAAATTCAAAAAGGCTTTCCCGATTCGTTTTACGAAAATCAGTTTGGCACTGTTGGCGTGAAAACCCAGCACCTTTTGGAAAAAGATGCCGGGCAGGCCGGCAGTGATGACGAGTCGCTCAAAGTGGTCGAGATAACCACTTACCGGATCGAGTCCAAATATTCGGACAAGCGCCACCCGGATGAAATTAAATTTACCGACCATCTGGAGGAAGACCTGAAACGCCGCGATTTCACGATCAACGCATTGGCGCTAGCAGTCGACGGGAAAGTAATTGATCTATTCAACGGCCAAGCCGACCTCAAGAAAAAAATCATCCGGGCAGTGGGCGAGCCGGGCGAGCGATTTTCTGAAGACGCTTTGCGGATGATGCGGGCAATACGGCTGGCGGCGGTGTTGGATTTTACGATTGAGCCCGAGACGCTGGCGGCGATAAAAAAACACAGTGGGCTTTTGAAAATGATTGCTAAAGAGCGCGTGCGCGACGAATTGACTAAAACCGTGCTGGCGGACAAGGGTGACCGGGGAATTGAACTTTTGCGCGAGGCCGGTCTGCTGGAACATGTCATGCCCGAACTGCTGGAAGGCGTGGGCGTGGGCCAGAATTTACATCATATTTACGAGGTGTGGGAACACAACTTGCGGGCATTGCGCTACGCTTGCGAGAAAAAATATACTTTGGCCGTGCGGTTGGCCTCATTGCTTCACGACGTCGGTAAACCGCGTTCCAAAAGAGGCGAGGGATACAACTCCACTTTTTACGGGCATGAAGTCATCGGCGCCCGGATGACCGCCCAAATCATGGACCGGCTGAAATTCCCGCGCGACTTGGCGGAAAAAATCATCAAACTGGTCCGCTATCACCTGTTTTACTATAATGTCGGCGAAGTGACGGAGTCCTCCGTGCGCCGGCTGGTGGCCAACATTGGCAAAGAAAATGTAGAAGATCTTCTGAAAGTCCGCGAGGCTGACCGCATCGGTTCCGGCACGCCCAAAGCGGTGCCTTACAAACTGCGCCACCTGAAATTTATGATTGACAAAGTCGCCCGCGATCCGATTTCCCCGAAAATGCTCAAACTCAACGGCAATGAC
>CAYHZG010000039.1:0-3737 GCA_964361105.1 uncultured Candidatus Saccharibacteria bacterium | reverse complement strand
TATTTTACTGAAAAAACAATAAATTTCCTAATTCTACATTTATCGGATTCCTCACAAAATAATTATAAATCTCCTCAACCAGAGCTTTCCCCTCCTGCACTAAAGCTTCGGAAGGACACGGCAGTTGTCCTCTACTTATTAAACAACCCTTAAGGGTTGTTTTAGTTTTCTATAAAAAGAGAGAGCCGCCTCGTCTAATCAATTCGACTTGGCGGCCCTGGAAACAGGGAAAGTCCCTCTGGCATCAAAGAAAGCCTTCTTAAGGGATCCATTGCTGCGCCATTTACCTAGATGGCCCTCTCCCAACATCTGGACAAGGCACAAAGGACTTGCTCCAGCCCTATTGAGTTCAATCACTGTTTCCATAAGTTTCAGTGGGATCCGAAGAATCAAGGCGGCTCGATCGCCAATGAAAGGGTAAACTAAGGCCCCCTCTTCAAGAGCCAACGAGGCCTCTTTTAGAGAGCCTAAATGTCCCAAAACTGCAACAACTTCAACTGGCAGATCGTATGACAGCACATTCAGATCAAATCCCTTTTCAATGAGCTTAGCCAACTTTAGTTCGTATCTCATAACACCCCCTTTCGAATTTGCTAATGATAACTATACCACAAATATATACAAAATCAAACCACTTTCATTTTTTCAATGTTTGTGATAAGCTGTGGTTGAGTGTCTATTTTTAGGCGTCCAAGAGTAAATTTTCAAATCCGAGTACCCCAGGTTTTGGTAATTGATGAATCAGGCCTTAAACTGGGGGTTTTAAATACTCAAGAGGCCATCAGAATGGCTCAAGAAAAAGGTCTTTCTCTGGTTGAAATCGTCCCTAATCCGCCGGGTGGCGGACCGCCGATCACCAAAATTATGGATTTTGGCAAGTGGCTCTACGAAAAACAAAAAGCGGAAAAGAAAAAAATGAAAGGGGCGAAAACAGAACTAAAAACAGTGCGATTGGGATTAAACACAGACACTCATGATCTGGGAGTAAAAGCAAAAAAAGCCGATGAGTTCCTGAAAGAAGGAAATAAAGTTCAGGTTGAACTTCGGCTGAAAGGCAGACAGATAACAATGAAAGACCTTGGAAAACAGAAAATCAGGCAGTTTCTGGAATTCGTGAAAGAACCGTTTGAACCGGAAAGCCAAATAAAAATTCAAGGAAGAAACTTAAATATAATTATCAAAAAGCAAAAATGATTCTGACTATGTCAAAGGGATTTCGACCAAAAAAAGCGCTATTAAAGCGCATCAAAATTACCGGAAAGGGTAAATTATTTCGCCGCCAGACGCGGATGAATCATTTTAATGCCAAAGATACCGGAGAAGGGACTCGCCGCAAAAGAAAAGAATCTTTAATCGCCAAAGCAGATGAAAAAGCAGTGAAGCAACTATTGCCCTAAATCAAATTTATAAAATAAATTTGATCGGGCGATCAATTTTGTTCCAAAATTGATTTAGCCAATCAATATGACCAGAGTAAAACGCGGAACAATTGCCAATAAACGAAGAAAGAAACTTCTTAAAGCAGCCAAAGGTTTTAAGTGGGGAAGAAAAACAAAATATCGCGCGGCCAAAGAAGCTCTTTATCATGCCTGGCGAAACGCTTTTATCGGCCGAAAGCAAAAGAAAAGAAATATGCGCCGGCTCTGGCAGATTAAGATAAACGCCGCGGTCAGAATGCATTCGGGCAACGGACTAAACTACAGCAAATTCATCAATGGTCTTAAAAAAGCGAATATTGAGCTAGATCGGAAGGTTTTAGCCCAATTAGGCGAGAATCACCCGGAAATTTTTAAAAAGATTTTGGAAGTAGTGAAATAGGATTAAAAAATCAAAAACCGCCGAGCTCGGCGGTTTTTGATTTACTGCGGCCTCGACGGGGAACGATCCCGTATTTCGATCTTGAAAGAATCGCGTCCTAACCAATTAGACGACGAGGCCAATGAAGAAAATACTACTATAAAAATTGAGAAAAAGCAATAAAAATGCTATCTTTCCCAAGTATGAAAATCCTTGGAATCGAAACATCTTGTGACGAAACTTCAATCGCAGTTCTTGAAGTAAACCCTCCTACGCGTAAAGCTTCGGAGGGCACAGTAAAAGTTCTAAGCAATATCGTTTCCTCCCAAGTGAAAATTCATGCCCCTTATGGCGGAGTGGTGCCAAGCTTAGCCGCCAGAGAACACGAAAAAAACCTTAAGCCGGTTTTTGAAAAAGCTTTGAAGGAAGCAAAAAATGAAATGTCGGAAATAAATCTTATCGCTGTGACTGTTGGTCCTGGCCTTGAAATCGCTCTTTGGAAAGGAATTAATTTTTCAAAGGGACTTGCCCAAGAATTTAAAAAACCAATAATCGCCATAAATCACTTAGAAGGACATATATATTCAAATTTTTTCAAATCGAAAAAAATTAAATTTCCAGCCCTCAACTTAATTGTTTCCGGCGGACATACCCAACTGGTTTTAATGACCGGGCACGGAAAATTTAAAATTATTGGCGAGACCCAGGACGATGCGGCTGGCGAGGCCTTTGATAAAGTAGCGAAGATGATGAATCTCGGCTATCCCGGCGGGCCAATTGTTTCAAAATTGGCTGAAAAAGGAAATCCTAAAAAGTTCCAGCTCCCTCGGCCAATGCTCAACCAAAAAAATTATAATTTCAGCTTTAGCGGATTAAAAACAGCGGTTTTGTATTTACTGAAAGAGTTAGGACAAATTAATCAAAAAACTATGGCTGACATCTGCGCTTCGTTTCAACAAGCAGTCATTGATGTTTTGGTTCAAAAAACAATCAAAGCGGCAAAAGAATATAAATCCAAATCCATTCTTTTATCAGGCGGAGTTTCAGCCAACAAGCTTTTAAGAAAAACTCTTCAAAAAGAAACGAAGAAGCTAAAAATGTTCTACTCCCAACCAGATTTCCAATACACCACCGACAATGCCGCGATGATTGCTTTGGCTGGATTTTACAAAAATAAAGTTAGCAAAAAATCAGAAAAATTAATCGCCAGCCCAAATCTAAAGATTAAAAAATGGTAAGATTTAGGTTAAAATAGAGAAAGTGGAACTACCAAAGGCCTATAACCCAAAAGAAGTGGAAGATAAAATCTACAAGCTCTGGGAGGAGAGCGGTTTTTTCAGTCCAGAAGGACTGTCCTCCGTAGCTTCAGCGAAGGAGGATGGGTTTACATCACGAAAATTCGTCACCTGTATCGCACCGCCGAATATTACCGGTGAACTTCATATAGGTCATGCTCTTGAATTAACAATGCAGGATATTCTAGTCCGCATGAAAAGGATGCAAGGGTACAAAACATTATGGGTTCCGGGCATAGACCATGCCGGAATAGCTGCCCAAAATGTCGTAGAAAAGCAACTTAAAAAAGAAGACCTCTCAAGACATGACTTGGGCAGAGAAAAATTTGAGCAGAGAGTTCAAGAATGGAAAGAAAAATACGGCACATTAATATTGGACCAATTTAAAAAACTGGGCATTTCCGTTGACTGGTCAAGAACCAGATACACCCGGGATGAAAAATATGAAAAGGCGGTACTTGAAGCATTTAACAGATACTATAAAAAAGGATGGATTTATAAAGGATACAGGGTGATTAACTGGTGCGTCCGCTGCGGTACCGGTATTTCCGACCTTGAAGTAAAGCACGTTTCTGAAAAAGGAAAGCTTTATTTTATAAAATACGGGCCTTTCACCATTGCCACAGCCAGGCCGGAAACAAAATT
>CAYHZG010000038.1:0-3798 GCA_964361105.1 uncultured Candidatus Saccharibacteria bacterium | reverse complement strand
TTTCTGAATTGGGAAGTATCTTGTAAATGGCCGGTATCTTTATGAAAATTTGCCGATGACAAATCTATGGTGGAGGTACCCTGATTTGTCGGCAAATTGAATAAAGTAACGGAGATTCCATTTACAAGAAGGGCTACCCCTATGAAGAAATTGGATATGCCCGAGAGCCCTGGTCTTTAAATGTTTGCGGCCGAGCTATACATTTATGATTATCGTCTATACTGGCAACGGAAAGGGCAAAACTACGGCTTCGCTGGGGCAAGCAGTGCGGAGTTTGGGTGAAGGGAAAAAAGTTATAATGATCCAATTCGTCAAAGGACCATGGCGGTCTGGCGAAGATGAGTTTATTTCAAAATTTAAGATTCCAAAAAATAAATTTCGGGTAATCAAAGGTGGCAAGGGCTTTGTCGGTATTATGGGCGATCGTCTCCCGCGCTCGATTCACAAAAAAACGGCTCGAGACACTCTTAAATTTGCCAAAAAAACAATTTTGAGTAAAAAATACGACCTCGTAATTCTTGATGAAATGAATGTCGCTGTCGGACTAAAACTAATCTCTGAAAATGATGTCCTTAAAGTTCTAAGAAAGGTGCCAAACAGCATTGATGTCATCTTAAGTGGACGGAATGCTCCTAAAAAACTGGTTGACTTGGCTGATATTGCCACTGAAATGAAAGAAATCAAGTATAAATTCAGGCCTAGTAAGCAAGGGATTGAATATTAATTAAGTTATTCACAGCGATAATGATTGACCGAGTATTTTTAGAAGCCTAAAATTAAACTAATCCCTAATTAACTAAATAACTAATTATTAAATGTTCGCTTGGACTCCAAAATTCACTCACGGCGATCCCTTTGACCGAATAAAATGGGTTAAAAGAGATGCGAGAATCGGTTCAGCTGACGGCCGAATTATTTTTGAGCAAAAAGAGGTTGAGGTTCCTGAATTTTGGTCTCAAACCGCAACTGATATTGTCGCTTCAAAATATTTTTCCGGCAAAAAAAATTCTCCAGAACGAGAAAAGTCAGTTAAGCAACTTATTAATCGGGTCGCTAAAACAATTTCCGGCTGGAGCTTGAAAGATGGCTACTTTGATTCAGACGAAAGCGTCCAAAATTTTGAAAATGATTTAAAATGGCTTCTGGTAAATCAATATGCCTCGTTCAATAGCCCGGTTTGGTTCAATGTCGGCGTGGTTGACCACCCGCAATGCAGCGCTTGCTTCATCCTTTCAGTCGAAGACGATATGGATTCAATCCTTCATGACTGGTATACGGTTGAAGGTAAAATTTTCAAAAACGGCTCTGGTGTAGGAATCAATATTTCAAAACTTCGCTCTTCAAAAGAATCTCTCTCTAAAGGCGGGCTTGCCTCTGGTCCGGTAGCTTTTATGCAAGGGGCGGACGGGGTAGCTAATTCGGTTAAATCTGGCGGCCGAACAAGAAGAGCGGCTAAAATGGTGGTCTTAGACGTTGACCATCCAGACCTCAAAGATTTTATTTACTGCAAGAGAATAATGGAAGAGATGTCGCAAGTCTTAGCTCAAACTGGAAAATACGATACCACGCTTGAAGGAAAATTATTTTCAATCTACACTACTTTACCTTTTCAAAATGCCAACAATTCGGTCAGGGTGACTGACGAATTTATGGAGAAGGTTTTAAAAGACGATCAGTGGGATTTAAAAGCGAGAGTAAGTGGCGAGACCATTGAAACAGTTCGGGCGAAAGAAATTATGGAATGGTGCGCTGATGCCGCTTGGGCGAGCGCCGACCCGGGAATACAATATGACACAACCATCAATAAATGGCACACCTGCCCGAATTCCGGAAGAATTAACGCCTCAAACCCTTGCAGTGAATACATGCACCTGGATAACTCGGCTTGTAACCTGGCTTCTTTAAATCTTTTAAAATACTTGAAAGACGACAATACTTTTGACGTTGAACTCTATAAGAAAGCAGCGGGTGTAATGATTTTAGCCCAGGATATTCTGGTAGACAATTCATCTTATCCGACTGAAAAAATCACTAAAAATGCCAAAAACTTCCGTGAATTAGGTCTTGGTTTTGCCAACCTTGGCTCTCTTTTAATGGCCCAGGACCTGCCTTATGACTCTGACACTGGCCGGGCCGTAGCCGGAGCGGTTTCGTCAATTATGTGCGGCGAGGCCTATCGGATGTCAGCCGAAATCGCTAAACACAAAGGTCCTTTTGGCGGCTATGAAATAAACCGTGAGCCAATGCTTAATGTTATCAGTATGCATCGCGATGAAGCTTATAAAATTCCTGAAGAAATGATTGAACAGAAAGAACTAATTAATGAAGCCAGGAATGTTTGGGATAAGGCATTGCTTGAAGGCCAGCAATATGGCTATAAAAACAGCCAGGTCACGGTTATCGCTCCGACCGGCACCATTGCTTTTATGATGGATTGCGACACCACCGGCGTAGAACCTGACATTGCCTTAGTCAAATATAAAAAACTGGTTGGCGGCGGGATTTTGAAACTGGTAAATAACCAGGTGGGGCGAGCTTTGAAAAAACTTAATTACCTCGACGAACAAATAAAAGAAATAACTGAATACATAGATAAAAACGACACCATTGAAGGAGCGCCCCATATCAGAGACGAACATTTGGCTATCTTTGATTGTTCGTTCAAGGCAGCAAAAGGAGCTAGAACAATTAGTCCAATGGGCCATCTCAAAATGATGGGCGCAGTTCAGCCGTTTGTAAGTGGCGCGATTTCCAAAACGGTCAATCTGCCTAAAGATGCAACCAGACAAGAAATTTTTGATGCCTTTATTGAGGCCTGGAAACTGGGAATCAAATCTGTTGCTTTTTACCGCGATGGTTCCAAAACAGTTCAGCCATTAAACACCGAAAAAGAAGAAAAGAAAATAGTGGCTCAAAAAATAATCCGTCGATACTTGCCCAGTGAAAGACCGGCCATTCATCACAAATTCTCAATCGCCGGCCATGAAGGCTATATTAATATTGGTCTTTACCCCGAGGACTACAAAGTCGGTGAAACTTTCATTAATATGGCTAAAGAGGGTTCAACCATTTCTGGCTTGATGGACACGATTGCCATTCTCACTTCAATTTGTCTTCAATACGGCATTCCGCTCAAGGTTTTAGTCAAAAAATTCAAAGATACGCGTTTTGAACCAATGGGCATGACCGCTAGTAAAGATATACCCTTTGCCAGTTCAATTATTGATTATGTTTTTAAATATTTAGGGAATAAGTTTATGACTCCGGAAGAAAAAGTTGAGATTTTTGGGCAGACAGTCCCGACTGTAGAGCAGTCGAGGATCCTCGATTCCAAAGGAATCGGGACAGTGGCAAATGGCGCTTCTAACGGCTTACCTAGCCAAACAGGCCATGAAGCAAAAAACGAAAGTCTTAACGGCAATGACATTCAAACAATGGCAGCTAAATTTACTCCAAACGAAGCCGACCAGAATAGTTCAGAACCAAAAGAACAAACAGCTCAAGCGACTTTAGCTCTCTCCCAAACCGAAACTGAGAATCCTCTTTGCTCAAAGTGCGGCTACATCATGTACCGCGCCGGGACGTGTCTCTTGTGCCGCAACTGCGGCGAAGTCACCGGGGTCTGCTCGTAGAAAGCCTGAATCAGGCATATCAATTTCTTCTCTCAAGCCTCGCAGACAAATAATCATCAGAGAGTACTGTTCGGCTTCGTCTACGCTCCGCCTCACTAAAATTTGCCGACAACTAGGGCGTGTCTACCCCTTTATCCCCTAGCTTGTTACCGGCAAATTTTTACTC
>CAYHZG010000037.1:0-4222 GCA_964361105.1 uncultured Candidatus Saccharibacteria bacterium | reverse complement strand
CTAATGGCCTTCTGAAACTCGTTAAATGCTTGGTCCTTTTGATTGTCACGGTAATAAAGCAGTCCCAATTGCAAAGAAATATTAGCATCCAATGGATTAGCCGAGCGGGTCAGTTCAAGCTGCCTAATTGCGTCTTTCACTCTCCCCTGTCTTTCATAAACTACGCCGAGATTATAAATCGCCAGAACGTAATTCGATTTTAGCTCTATTGCCTTTTGGTAATTTTCTTCAGCCGATTTCAAGTGCAAAGAAACCTGACTCCGAAGATTGACTTGATTTAACTGCCTTAAAAAATCGGCTCTGGTCAAATTAATACTGCCTTTCTTTAAGTAAGGTACCGGGTCTTTTGGCGAACGTTTTGAGTACTCGTCATAAATCCGAATAGCCCAATCTTCCGAACCATCTACTATATTAATTAAACTTTCATAAACCAAGGCCCGAGAAAACCAGTTGAAGGCCTCTTCGCCGTGTCGCTGGGTTATTTCGTTGCTTAAATTAATAGCCGTAACCGAAAAATTCTGAATTCTCGAAATTATATCCTGACGCTCCCGGGCCGTTTTAACGTTATTAAGCGACCGAAGCTCCTGATTGATTCTTGAAACCAGTAAATCAGCCATGGAACGAGAATATAAACCCTCGCTTCTTGAAAGATTAATTGCATCTACCAAAAATTCTGTCTGGCGGTCAACGTCTTGAGTAGTCAAAGCTTTGGCAAATTTCAAATTGGCCACATATCGCAAAGTGAGAAAGTAAAAACCGATAATAACCAGAACCAAGATGCCGACAAAAGAAACTGAAGTAATTAAAGAATGCTTCGGCGATTTTTCCAAATTCACGGTCAGTTCGTCGTTTTTTCCGGAAGCCAATAAAGCTAAAACTCCCAATAAGAACCAAAAACTAAAGCCCAAAGTCATGTTATAAGGATACAAAACCCAGGCCGCTACCAAGACAATAAAAAGAGGCATTAGGCCGTAATTTTTAAAACTAAGCTTTAAACCAATCCAAATTAAAAATAAAAACGCCACAAGACCGATAACTCCGAAAGAAATAATAATATTAAACAACTCGGAAGTAGCTTCTTGAAATCTTACGTTCCAAAAAACAGTATTATTTACTGAAATCGGCTTGTATAAGTCATAGGCTAAAGAAAAATTTTCCGGTCCGACGCCGAAAAAGGTATTTTTGGTTAAAACCTCTCTGGCAATTTTAAACGAAGAACTGAAAGATGGCGCTACTTCAAGGGGCAAATCAATACTTAAAATGCCGGCCAGATTAAAATTTAAAAGCATGGAAACAACGGCCAGTAAAATTACAACCAAAGGCCAAAAGTAATTTGATATTCTCCAATCACTCAAGGAGTTCGAAGCCATAACAAAAACTAACCCAATAATCGCCACTAGCCACAAAATCCACCAATTAATAACAAAAAGAACAAATAAGGACAGGAAAAGAGCCGGAATCCGGACATAACTGAAAAAATTGTTCTTTAAGACGCCGGAGAAAGCTAAAATCATTAAAAAGGCCGAAATAATCCCTAAAACATTAAAAGTGCCAGCCGTACTAAAAATATCCCGGTTCATGCCAAGTAATTTAAACACCGGAACTTTAAACATAACTAAAACGCCTAATAGAAGAGCCGAAAACAAAGAAGTTCCAAAGATATTTAATAACTTTAGGACATCATTTTTTGCCGTATTGTGATCCGTCCCCTGGCGGACACCGAAAACATTAAGGATAAGGAAAAATAAAATTGCAAAACTCGCTGAACTGACCAAGCTTTCATAAAATCCGGCTTCGAAACCACCGAATATGCTCTGATACCTAAAACTGGAAAGTAAAGAAACCAATAAAGCCGCGCCAAGAAAAACTAAAACTCCGTAGTTGGCTAAACTTTTCTTTAAAACAAGTTGACCGGTCCTAATGACTTGACCGAGGTACAAAATCAAACCGGCGGCGCTTAAGGCGAAAATTAAAAACTGTTTATTAAATTCTAAAATTTCGCTGGTGAAGGGAAGGAAAAAAAGAGGAACCAAAAAAACAAGAATATAAACCAGCATTCTCGCATATTTAAGAAGGTCTAAATCGTCTTTAGAAAAATTTTGGATAGCTAAAGTAGCCGTCAGGTCTTCGACTTGGTCTTCATCAAAAGTTTTTTTATTTAAAAAATTTAAATCCACTTCTTCGCTCCTTCGGAGCTTCCTCTTTCGTTAAAACTTCAGAGGACAAGTCGAAGTGCTATTCCGACCTGCTCTCCGAAAGTTTACTGAAGGAGAGAGCTTTAGCGAAGGAGAGCTACATTACTTAAGCGGCACAAATATAAAACCAGGAATTTTCTCTTCTCTAAACTTTCGTTTTGATACCCTGTCTAATAATACTAAATTGTCACCAACCGGAGCAACTATTATACCGCCGATTTTTAACTGATCCTTCCAGGCCTTTGGAACCATATCACTCGAAGCAGACGAAATTATCCTATCAAACGGTTTATGTTCGTTCAACCCCAATTTTCCGTCACCAGTTAATAAACTGAGATTTTTAAAATTATATTTTTTTAAATTGGCTATAGCAAATTCTTTAAGCTCTGGGATATACTCTATGGAAAAAATTTGGCTCATATCACCGGCTATCTCAGCCAATAAGGCCGTAAGGTATCCAGAACCAGTGCCGATTTCCAAAATTTTTTGATCTGGCTCGGCCTCGAGTTTTTCAAGCATTATTGCCACCGTAGTCGGTTGACTAATTGTAGCGCCATAGCCGATTGACAAGGCCTTGTCTTCGTAAGCTATATCCTGGTCTTCTGGCAAAACAAAATCTTTGCGGTCAATGGCTTTAAAAGCATTGATAATCCGCGGGGTGACGAGGGTTTTGTCAAAGATAAGTTTTTCTACGAGTTGTTCTTTGGTCAGATGCGGGAGCAGAGGGACTTGAACCCCCAAGTCTCGCTCTGGAGGCGAGCAGTTTACCATTAGCTTATGCTCCCATAATAAAATTACTTTCCTCTTATTTTGCTTTCCTTATGAACCGTATGTTTTTTACACCATTTGCAGAATTTTTTCAATTCTAACTTCTTCTCCCCTTTTGGGTCTTTCCCCTTGCTTTTACCAATATAATAATTGATTCTTTTGCAATTGCTGCACTTTAATTGAATCAGATTTTCTTGTGACATAATTTATTTCTATCAAAGCCGGAGGCGAGAATCGAACTCGCGGCCTCGTTCTTACCAAGAACGCGTTCTGCCACTGAACTACTCCGGCAAATTATTTCAGTAGAGATTTCTTCCTTAACTTCCCTCTCAAACTCGGGCTTCCCTTTAAATGCTTAAAAAATTCAATCTGCCGCAACCGCTTCTTTGCTTCTTTTTTAGTTTTATAACTACCCATTTTCCGACCAGTGGTTTCGGAAAACACAACCCATTTTGACCCGATTTTTTTGAGCATGTGGGTGGTGAGGGATTCGGCTACAAGTAAATTTCCTGACGGAAATTTCTCGCAGCCCGCCCCTCGCGGTGCTCGCCTTGCCCTTCGGGCAAACTCGCACAACCCTGCGGTCTTCGAATCCCTACGCGAGCAAAGCAGTTTGCTCGCTCCCTAATGGGTAGGGAGGGATTCGAACCCCCGAAGGCCGAACGGCCAATGCGTCTACAGCGCATCCTCGTTGACCACTTGAGTACCTACCCAAACTAATATATTCTACCCCATTTTCCCGATTTTTTCCAGATTCTGCTTTGCTTCATCTTCACTTGGGTCAAGCTCTAAAATTACATTAAAAACCTCTTTTGCATCGCTATACATTTTGTTATCCAAGTAAAGCGCCCCAAGGGCTCTATATAGATTTTTGTCTTTCGGATTTTTGGCTATTTCGGCAATCAAGTTATTCTCCCGGGTCTTAAAATAAATGTTCTCTTCTTTTTGCCCCTTAGAATTCAGTTCTTTGAACTCCGGTTTTGGTAGAGTTTTTTTCTGCCTTTGTTCTAAAAGCTTATTAACAAAGTTATCGGTCCTTAAAGACAAAACTTTGATTCTTCTCAAAAACTTTTCATAGTCAGTCAGAACATTCCTTTTAAATCCATGAAAATCAATTCTATCCCAGAAATAAAAAAACTCGGGCAGCATTAAATGCCAAAAACCATCTTTGATTTCGGGCAGCCCTTCCTTTTGTTTTATCTCCTTAAATCTTGGCCGGATAATATGGCCAATGCCGTACAAACTGCCCCCAATCAAAA
>CAYHZG010000036.1:0-4471 GCA_964361105.1 uncultured Candidatus Saccharibacteria bacterium | reverse complement strand
TCCTGTCTTATTTTGAAAAATTCAATTCTGTTATAATAGCAATACTGGTACTACTGGTGGTTTGGTATGTTATCCGGCATATAAAAAGGAAACATTTTTTTCATGAGTCCCGTTAGAAGTCGCCCTAACGTGTTAAACGAATGAAACGTCAAATATATAATAACAATTCTTCTGCGCACCCAAGTGATTACTTCGGGCTGCGAAGCAGCGACTTCTAACGGGATGAGTAAAATTGTAATCGCTAACTGGAAGATGCGTCCCGAAACACTTGAGGAGGCCGAAGATTTGTTTCGGATAAGTGACGGCGCTATTGTCTGTCCACCATTCGTTTATCTGGAAGAGTTTTCGAAAATAAAATCGGGAGCGATTCTCGGAGCCCAGGATATTTCTTTAAGCGATGAACCGGGCCAGACCGGCGAGATATCAGGTGAAATGCTTACGCGGCTCAGAGTGAAATATGTGATTATCGGTCATTCGGACCGTCGCTGGAAATTAGGAGAAACAGACGAAATCGTGAACAGAAAACTGAAGACGGCTTTAGTCCATGAATTGATGCCAATTGTATGCATCGGAGAAAAGTCGCGCGATACGGATTTTGAAATATTTTTAAGGAATCAAGTTATGAGCACTTTTGCCGGTTTGCCATCCGAGCAAATTGAAAAGTGTTTGATTGTTTATGAACCGGTCTGGGCTATCAGCACTACTCCTGGCGCAAAGCCCGATACCCCCGAATCAGCATTAGAATCAATAAAAATAATAAAAGATTCATTAATTGGAAATTGGAAATTGGAAATTGGAAATTCGCCGAAGGCGCTGTATGGTGGTTCGGTTGATTCAAAAAATGTCGCTGACTTTCTGAAAGAAGATGAAATCTCCGGCGTTTTGGTTGGTCAAGCGAGTTTAAATAAAGAAGAGTTTAAGAAAATTCTAGATATCGTTTCTTCGCTATAGATGAAAAAGATTCAAGATTTATCAGAGAGTGATTTAAAAGATAAAAAAGTTTTTTTAAGGGTAGATTTTAATGTGCCTATTCAGTTAACAGATAACAGTAAACAGTTAACAGAAACTTACAGAATAAAGGCCTATAAAGAAACAATAGACTTTCTGTTTTCGGCCGGAGCAAAAGTAGCTTTGGTCAGTCATGTAGCCAGCAGTTTTAAAGATATTATCAGAGAAATTGGAGAAATTTTGGGACATCAGGTTACTTTCGAAGATGATATTTTAAATCCTCAATTTAATTCTCAGCTAACGCTTTTTGAAAATGTCAGAAAATACGAAGGCGAACAAATAAATGATTCTGGATTTGCCGAAGATTTGGCGAAAAATTTTGATGTTTATGTTAACGACGCCTTTTCGGTTTCTCATCGCAAGCATGCTTCGGTTTCGGTAATAACAAAGTTTTTGCCATCTTACTCTGGTTTTTTAATGGCCAAAGAAGTTGAAAATTTAGACAAAGTCATAAACGAACCGGCTCAAGGTAAAACAGTAATTTTAGGCGGGGCTAAAGTTGCCACTAAACTTCCAGTAATTAAAAATTTTTTAGGCAAGGCAGAACATATCTTGGTTGCGGGAGCTTTAGCTAACACTGTTTTCAAAGCAAAAGGATTGAAAATAGGGAAGTCAACGGTCGAAGAAGTTGAAGAGCAAATTGACTGGAATAATCCCAAGATGATTCTGCCAAAAGATATTGCCGTATCCGAGGATAAGAGCGGTGAAACCTTCCCCGAAGTTTTTCCGGTAAAAGATTTGGAAGAAAATCAGTATATTTTAGATATCGGGCCGGAAACAATAAAAGAGTTTTCGGGAATAATAAAAAACTCTAAAACGGTAATTTTTAATGGGCCTTTGGGTTTGGCTGAAATTGAAGTTTTTTCAAACGGAACAAAAACGGTTTTAGACTCGATGATTCGTTCCGGTGCCTTTACCGTAATCGGCGGCGGAGATACTTTGGCTTTGGTTGAAAAGCTTGGCTTATTAGATAAATTTAGTTATGTTTCCACCGGTGGAGGAGCAATGCTTGAATTTTTAGCCGGAAATAAACTGCCGGGTTTAGGGGCACTTGGATATTATGGATGAAAATAAAATAACCAAAGACATTGTCATTCTATATCACGCCGAATGTAATGATGGTTTTGGCGCGGCCTGGGCGGCTTGGAAAAAATTCGGCGATGAGGCGGATTATATTCCAGTTTATTATCACAAATCACCACCTCAAGGCTTAGAAAATAAAGAAGTTTACACTCTTGATTTCACTTATTCTAAAGAAATTATGGAAAAACTTCTAAAAGAAACAAAACGATTAACTTCAGTGGATCACCATATAACCCAAAAAGAAGCTATTAAATTAACTTATCAGTATTCCTACAGCACCAAGAATTCTGGTTCGGTTTTGACTTGGAAATACTTTCATTCAGATAAGCCGGTACCAAAACTCTTACTTTTTATAGAAGATATAGATATTTGGAAATGGGAATATCCGGAAACCGAAAGAATTTTGTCTGCTCTAAGTCTTTATAATTTGGATTTTATAGTGTGGGACAAAATAGCTTCTGATTTAGAAAATGATGAAAAGTTAAAAGATTATCTTTCTAAGGGAGAAGTTATCGTAGTATTTAGAAAAAAAGTTATAGACGATTTAGCTAGTCATGCTCAAAAAGTTGAGTTTGAAGGTTATAAAGTTTATTCTGCAAATACACCAAGCTGGTTTAGAGATGGTGTAGCCGCAATTTTACGTGAAAAACATCCTCCTTTTTCAGTTATTTGGAGGCAGGACAGTGACACTATTCATGTTTCTCTTCGGTCTCTCGGGGACTTTGATGTTTCTGAAATAGCCCAAAAATACGGAGGAGGTGGACATAAAAATGCGGCTGGTTTTTCTTTTCCGGCTGGTCAGCCGTTTCCATGGAAGATAATAAAAGAATGAGCAATCTTAAATATACAATTTACACTGATGGAGGAGCCAGAGGAAATCCAGGGCCGGCAGCGATTGGAGTTGTAATAAAAGGACCGGCGGAAATCAAAAAATACGGAGAATATATTGGTGAGGCGACCAATAATGAAGCCGAGTATAGAGCCGTGATTTTTGCCTTGAAAAAGTTGAAGCAGTTAATCGGCAAGGAAAAATCAAAGAACGAAGCCGAAGTTGAAGTTCATGCTGATAGCGAACTTTTATCCAGTCAGTTGAATGGCGAGTATAAAATAAAAGAAAAAAAATTGCAGCAGCTTTTTTTGGAAGTTTGGAACTTAAAACAGGATTTTGAAAGCGTGGTTTTTAAATATATACCGAGAGAAGATAACCGCGGTGCCGATAAATTAGTTAATCAGACCCTGGATAAAGAGTTATCAAAATTAGATTTATGACTGATTGGGAGATAATAGAAGACAAGAATAAAAAAATCAAAAAAGAATTTAAATTCGGTGATTTTATAGAGGCGATTTCATTCGTCAATAAAGTTGCTGAAACCGCCGAGAAAGAAAATCATCACCCGGATATCCATATTTTTTATAACCGAGTAGTGATTGAACTCTGGACTCATTCTGTTGGCGGCGTTTCTGAAAAGGACTATAATTTGGCCGCCAAGATTGATGAGATTTTTAAGGGGTTGCCTTAAAACAAAAAAACCGAGTATACTCGGTTTTTTTGTTTTCTCTGGCAAATCTGTAAGCCGAATTCTGTATTTGTGTAGTCATTTATCTGGTCTCGGCGTTACCGCCGGACTCAAGCGGCATTTCCCGCGAAGCGGGACACAGCCTTGCACTCGGGTAAGGATTTAGCCGTTTCACCCCGATACTTTTAACCCATTGTATCGGACTAAACTCAATTTGGTTCGAAATATGAATCGGAATTCATATTTTTGTTTCGTTCGTAGTAAATGAAATTTTATTTCATTTACTCCTCACTAACTAAAATCAAATCTTTGGGTTTGTTTTCCTTAAACTTTCGCTTAAGGACGTCTCTTGTCGCACCTCTCGCGTTACCGCGTACGGGCGTTACCCGCTACCCTGCTCCTTGTGTGAACACAAGGGAGTGTTCGGACTTTCCTCCCTCTGCTAAAATGATTAGCAGAGAGCGACTACCCGATTTGCCAAAGAACTATTATATTATAGCAAAATGAATTCAAAAGTCAAGCGATTAATAGATATTGTTTTATCAAGCGCTGCTTTAATTATTCTAAGCCCGCTCTTTTTAATCATCACCTTTCTAATTAAGTGGGACTCAGAGGGGCAGGTTTTTGCGAGGTTAAAAAGAATTAGTCAGGGAAAGGAGTTTGATTTTTATAAATTTCGTTCAATGATAAAGGATGCCCATTTATTTAAAGTTGAATTAGCTGCTTTCAATAGTCGCAAGGAAACCCCGTTTTTTAAAATGAAAGACGATCCGAGAATCACTCGGGTGGGCCGGTTCTTAAGAAGGTATTATTTGGATGAACTACCGTCGCTGATTAATGTTTTAAAAGGAGACATAAGTTTG
>CAYHZG010000035.1:3857-4990 GCA_964361105.1 uncultured Candidatus Saccharibacteria bacterium | reverse complement strand
GGGGTAAGGATGAATCCAAGAGGAGAAATTTTTCCGAAAACCGACAAATGGCCGACTAAGCCGATATTAGGCCCTTCAGAAGTCTGAATCGGGCAGATCCGGCCGTAATGGGAAGGGTGGACGTCGCGAACTTCAAAACTGGCTCTTTCTCTGGTCAGCCCTCCGGGACCCATGGCTGAAAAACGCCTTTTGTGTTCAAGCTCGGAAAGAGGATTGGTCTGATCCATAAATTGACTAAGCTGGCTGGAAGCAAAAAATTCTTTCAGCCGGGCGACAAAAGGGCGGGAATTGATGAGCTGGCTCGGCAGGCTTAGGGCAAGATCTGCCGTACTCATCCGGTCCTTGATGATTCTCTCCATCTGGTTAAGGGCTAAGCGCAGTTTTTCCTGGAGCTGTTCGCCCACGGTCTTGACCCGGCGGTTGCCCAAGTGATCAATATTATCGGCTTGAGCCGAGGGGTTATTATTCAAACTGATTATTCCCCGGATAATGGAAACTATATCTTCGGGCTTCAAGAAACGGTTTTCTTCGGTCAGGGGATAATTTTTATTGAAGCGCTGGTTTAAGCGGTGGCGGCCGACTTCAGAAAGATCATACCGGCTGAAATTAAAAAACATATTGAAAATCATCTGGCGGGCGTTGTCGGGAGTGGCAAAATCGCCGGGCCGGATGCGGCGGTAGACTTCAATCAGGCCCTCGCCCTGATTCGAAGAAGGATCCTGGATCAAGGTGGCGGCAATATATTTCATCTCCGGATCCTTATCCGCGTCTTTGAATAACTCCTGGATTTCTTTATCAGTCGAATAGCCGAAAGCCCGAAGCAGGGCCGTGACCGAAACTTTTCTTTTCCGGTCGATCCTTACTGAAATGGCTCCGCTCTGTTCGGTTTCAAACTCAAGCCAGGCCCCCCGCGAAGGAATGAGCTTGGCTCCGAAAAGATTCTTCAGCCGGCTCGATTTGGAAATGGTGAAAAAAACTCCCGGGCTTCTGATGAGCTGGGAAACCACCACTCTTTCAATGCCGTTAATTACAAAAGTGCCCCTTTTGGTCATCAAGGGGATATCGGCAAAATAAACTTCCTGCTCCTTTTTTTGGCCGGTTTTTTTATTTTCAAAAAGAAGCTTGACTCTTAA
>CAYHZG010000035.1:0-3757 GCA_964361105.1 uncultured Candidatus Saccharibacteria bacterium | reverse complement strand
GATAGGCGCAAAAAAAATCCTTTCCTTTCAAGAAGGACTGGTAAGGAAGTTTTTATTTAATTAAAGAGAAAAGTAAAACACCCTTAAAAGGCTATCATCTTTAGTTTAATCAATTGTATTTCTTTGTCAATACCTTTATCCCCAATCAGCTAAAAACTGTGGATATGTTCAATTCTTTCGTCTGATATTCTCCAAAATGGCAAAACCGGTCATTAAACTTATAAAGTAGCTTCCGCCATAACTTATAAAAGGCAAAGGCAGGCCGGTCACCGGCAGAATCCCCAAATTTATACCCATGCTTATGATTACGTGTGAAAAAAAGTAAATCGAAAACATAAAAACAAAGAATTTAGAAAAATTATCTCTGGCTTTTTTAAAAATATTGAGCAGCCGGTTAAGAATAACAAAATATAAAAAAGACACGGCCGAAAGCGCGGCGAAGCCGAATTGCTCAACCAAAGCCGCCAGAGCGAAATCAGATCTTGCTTCAGGCAGAATCCCGAATTTGGCTTGACTGCCCCGGCCAAAACCCAGACCGAAAAGCCCGCCTGAACCAATGGCGATTTTGGACTGCAAGACGTTATAGCTTTCCCGGCCCCGGCCCGAAAGATCGGTTAAAAAAGAAGTGATTCTTGATTTTTGGTAGGGCTTCAATACAAAAACGCTGATAATAAGAAAAAGAATGATTAGACCGTTTAGAGCAATGAGAATCTGCTTCCGGCTAAGGCCGGCTAAACTTATGCCGCCAAGCCAGATTAAAAATAAAATTAAAGCCGAGCCGAAATCAGGCTGAAGAAAAACCAGAATTGCGCTCAAACCAGCGTAAAAACCGGAAACCAATATAGCCGGGCCGTAGCTCAAGCGGGTTCGCGACGAAAAATACCTCGCCAAAAAAAGAATCAAGGCCAGTTTGGTAATCTCCGAAGTTTCAAAAGAAATTCCAAAAGGCAAATGAAGCCAGGCCGCCACTCCTCTGACCGGCGTAGCCTGCAAAGTAAAAAACAGAAGAAAAACGCTAACGCCGAAAAAAACTGCTGAAGGCAGGGAGTAATTTTTAAAAACCCGATAATTGATGAACGGATTTAAAAAAACCAAAGCAAGACCGACCGCCAAAAAAACAGCCTGTTTTTTGAAAAAGAGGCTCTCAAAACCGTAAAGGCCGGCCAGATTTAAAAGACCCAAAAACGACAAGGCTAAAATAGACGAAAAAAGAAAAGAATCTAATCTAATAAAATTTCTGAAATCTTTCTTGAGTTCCATGCTCTTTTATAAAATTGCTGTTTCTGAAAACATCGGTGTAAACCCGGGTTTCAGTTCTAAAGACTTGGCCATCAAAAGGGCTAAACCATTTAATTTCAATATCCCGGGTTTCCCCGGCTAAAAAAGTCCTGATATCGGTTTTATTGACGGCAATGACACTGTCGCCCTCTCCAAATAAGATAACTAAGACATCAGCCCGGTCAAAATCAAAATTGGAATTGTTGATTATGGTGGCTTTGAATCTTGAAAAGCCCTGGCTAGAAGGCAAAAAAGAATATTCTTCATTTCTTGCCGAAAAAATATTTTGAGGGATGTATTCTTTCAGCTTCTCAAAAACGGCGCTCGTGATTTTGAATTCGGTCCGGCTGATTTCGGATTCGGTTCTAACCGGAGAAACAATTTCAAATCTTGTTTCTTGAGGAAGCAAAGCTAGCTTCCCTTTTTTAGAATCTTCCAGGCCGCCGCCAGGATCAAAAAGATTAAGCTCGTAAAAAACTTCGGCGGCTCCGAAATCAGAATTCGGATTTTTTATTTCCGCCAAAAAATCGTAGTCAAACTCGCCGACTTTTAAAAGCTTTTGGGAAATAACCAAAAGAGGGCTGAATGATTGAACGGGCAAAGGAGACAAAGCCGGTTCATCTTTAACCAAAGAAAAATAAGCGATTGAGCCGACAGCGGAAAAAAATATTAGAGCGATGACAATCTGTTTTAAGAGACGGGGCATGGTTAAGACATTAGTAAGGCGGCGATCTACTTTCGCGCCCTGCTAAGCAAGGCACTATCATCGACCCTGACGGCTTTCACTTCTCTGTTCGGAATGTAAAGAGGTGGAGCACCGCCGGCATAACCACCTTACTGATATCTTAAATGATAACTCAAAAATTGTCTCCTTTGAGGAGGTTTTGGGAATAGCAGAAAATCAGATAAAGTGCGGGATTTCAGTCTATTAGTAGTTCTCGGCTAAATCAGTTGCCTGACTTACACCTAAACCCTATCAACGTCATGGTCTCTGACGGACCTGAATCTAATCTTGGAGCGTGCTTCGTGCTTAGATGCTTTCAGCGCTTATCACTAACATACATAGCTACCCAGCGCCGCCCTTGGCAGGACTACTGGCAGACCAGCGGTATGCTCACTCCGGTCCTCTCGTCACGTTATTTCTTCTATTACTAAAAGCGTAGACTATATCTTTATCCTCCGTTTTATCGGATAGGATATCGGCATATTATAACTGCGAATCTCGCAGCTATCTGTTCCGTTTAAAGGAACAAGTCGTTACGGGACCAAATCTAAAGATTTTAATAGTTCATTTCTGGTTTTCTTTCTTTTGGTGACGTAATTATTGTGCTGGATAGTTAAAATATAACCTATCAATTTTACTAACTTATGATTTGATAGAATATTTAACTTTTCACTATCAAGTAATTTTACAGCATTATATAACGCGATGGCTTGTTTTTTCTTGAACTTGATAAATGGTATTAGTCTTTTAAGAATATTTTTTATTTGCTTAACGCCGTTTATTCTTAACTCTGTAATCCCATCATTTCTTCGCGATATATAGCCGATTTTTAGTACTTTCCGTATCCAGCTAAGAGGTTTTTCGTGGCGACTATCTTGATAAAAACAAATAGTACCCATAAACCTCCTTTTTAACTTTCCGTCTTTTCTTTTCTTGATCTGCAGCATTAAACTGCCGTCTCCATCAAGAAAACCAGCAATGTAGGCAAAATTAATTTTAGATTGGCTTCCCACGGTATTGACTTAATAAGTCTTGGTCCTCAAGTAAATTGTACCATAATTATCGGACCGATTGAATTATAGTTATCAACAGACCAATTTATTAAGCTTTCACCGTTATTAGCCGAATTGGCATCACAGATTACTCCGTGAAGTAGCAATTGTTTACTAGGAGCGACCCTCCTCAGATTCTTTTTGCGCCCACACCAGATAAGGACCAACCTGTCTCACGACGGTTTGAACCCAGCTCCATGATTTTCCCTTATTGCTAAGAGCACAGACTATATCTTCACCCCGTTAGATAATTATGTATCTAATGGGGGCCAGCGTATTATAGAAGTTTAAAAACTTCTATCTTTCCAAACAGGTTTTCACCGGTCTTAGAAAAGTCGTTACGGGGTCCGACTTTACGTCGGACTTCCCTCGGTATTAGCCATAGATTTGGGTTAAATTCTATGGACTCCACCGATATAAGCTAGAATTCTATGTCTTAATTGTATCACAAAAAGACATAGTTGACTCGCTCCAAGTGTTACCACTTGGACACGCGATTTTTCACGTAATCTTTTAATGGACGAACAGTCCACATGTAGTTCTCTTATTACTAAGAGCACAGACTATATCTTCTCCTTTTGTTAAAAAGGAGCCAACGTATGATAGATAACTATGTTAATCTATCTCATCTATAGGAAATTCCTAAAGATTCAGTCGTTACGGGGTCATAGGGCAACTTATAAATCATAGATGGAATTATATA
>CAYHZG010000034.1:0-5317 GCA_964361105.1 uncultured Candidatus Saccharibacteria bacterium | reverse complement strand
CGACAAAACCAAGCTCTTCCCCTATCACCGCAAAAATAGAATCACTGACCGGTTCGGGTAGTAAGCCAAGTTTTTGTTCGCCCCGGCCAAACCCCGACCCCAAAACCCCTCCTTTACCTATCGCTATCAGGGACTGATTTAAGTGATAGCCCACTCCCCTGACGTCAAAGTCGGGGTTAAGAAAAACAAAAAGCCGGTTGAACCGATACGGCGAAAAAACAGTCAGTAAGGCAAAGGCGACTACGATTAAAAGAATAATGCCGGCAAAATGTTTTAATTTTCCGCCGGAGGCGAAAAACATTATCAAGGCAACCGCCACGATAATTCCGAGAGTCCCGATATCCGGTTGAGCGGCAATTAAAATACTTATAAAAAAAATAACGATTAGAAAAGCAATCGCCTCTCCGGCCGTGCTCTTATTTAAATGCATTTTTGAACTAAACCAACTGGCCAGATAAATTATCAGAGTCAGTTTTAAAATCTCGGTCGGCTGAAATGAAAAAAAATCAAACAAACTCAGCCATCTTTTGGCGCCGCCGATGCTTACTCCAAAGCCCGGGACAAAAACGAGAATCAAAAAACCGACGGACAAAAACATTAGGGGCAATGAAATCTTTTTCCAGACCTTATAATTAATTTTTGAGGCCAACAAAAACAAAAAAATCCCAGGCAAGAAACCGAAAAGAAGTTGATGATTGAAATAGTAATAATTGGTTCCGAAATTCTTTTGGGAAAGATAAACTCCGGCTGAAGAAATTGCTACCAAACCAAAAATAACAAGGACGAAGACAAGCCAAGTTAAAAACTTCGAATTCATAACATACCTAAAATAAATGGGGTATCTTACTATCAACCAAAAATATTATTAAACCGAGAATTGCTCCAACGGCACTAATAACCCAAAATCGCATCGTCACCTGCATTTCCGGCCAGCCCAGGGCCTCAAAATGATGGTGAATCGGAGTGGAAAGAAAAATTTTCCTACCTCTGAATTTTTTAGACCAAAGCTGTAAAAGAACCGAACCGGACTCAATCACAAAAATTATCCCGATAATCGGCAAAAGAAGTGGGACATTTAAAAACATGGCAATAACGCCGATTAAAACTCCTAAGGCCATTGCCCCGGTATCGCCCATAAAAAACTTTGCCGGATAAATATTATACCACAAAAAAGCCACTAAAGATCCGATTATAGCAGCAATAAAAACCACTAAATCCATTCTTTCCTGGACAAAAGCAATCACTCCTAAGGCGGCAAAAATCGTTAAAGCCACCCCGCCTAAAAGCCCGTCTAAACCGTCTGTTTCATTGGCTGAAAAAGCGCTGGCCAAAATCACAAAAGTAAAAAATAAAATATACCAAGGCCCGATAGTTACGTCGCCAAGAAAAGGTATATTTGTAAAATCCCAGCCAAGTTTATAGTAAAACCACCAAGCGCCGCCCAAACCAATAAGAATGTACATAAAAATTCTGTCTCTCATTCTTAACCCTCTTCCCTTTTCTCCCTTGCCTCTAATAATCCATAAATCATCAAACAATCCCAGGGCGGCGCTGACGATGAATGCGCCAAGCGGCAAAAGCGTCTGGGCCCTTGATAAAAAGTTAAGCTTGGCTAAAAAATCTAAAGGCGGAAACTGGGATAACAGCCAAAAAACAAAAATTACAATCAGAACCGTCCCCCAGATTACCACTCCGCCAGTAGTCGGCGTCCCCTGCTTTTTTTTGTGAAGTTCCGAAAAAATCGGCGCCACGTCCTCCCTGGTTATCTGTTTTTTGGCAAAATTGTATTTATGAATAACCTTCATCCAAAGCGGCGTGATTAAAAGAGCAATAAAAAAGCTTATCGTGGCAACGATAAAAATGCGCAACACATTAACTACTGTAAAGACACCAACATTTATTTCCATATATAAGCTTTGTTTGCCCACTTAATTAATTTTTCCGTATCATTAAACCGGTCATTTGAGCCAAGAACCACGGCGATTAAGCGACTCTTTGAATTTGGCGCTTCGGTCACTAAAATCATTGAACCGCCAGCCAGCTCAGTAAAACCGGTCTTCCCGCCGATAATGTTAAATAGTCTGCCTAAAAGCTGATTGGTATTTAAAATCTGATGCTTCAGTATTCCATCAATTGAAGCCACTTCTGCTCTCTGGGTTTTTAAAATATCGTATAAGCTGCTATATCTAAAAGAATATTTTATCAGTTTTATCAAGTCCTGACTTGTGGAAAAACTATTTTTATCGTCTAAGCCGGCCGCCTCAGTAAAAAAAGTATCATTCATTTCTAATGCCTTGGCTTTTTCATTCATCTTTTCAGTCAGATTAAATGCATATTCTTCTAAATGCTCGGCTAAAGCATAGGTAGCGACATTAGACGACTCTATTAGCATTAGTTTCACTAAATCGACGGCTTTTATTTTTTCCCTTTCGTATAAGTCATTACCGCCGCCTTGATTTTTAGATTTTTCAATAGCTGATTTTTTAATTTCAATTACATCATCTAAATTCATATTTTCAATCACCACGACAGCGGTCATTAGTTTGGTCAATGAAGCGATCGGCAATTTGGCATTAGTGTCCGCGCCGAATAAAACTTTTTCCGAGGCGGCATCATACAGTAATGCCGAACGAGCGTCTAAAACTGGGTCAGGAACTTCCCAATCCCTTATTGGGAAGTAATTTGTTTCAGTAGTCGGCAAAAGAAAAGGAATGTTTTGGGTCTTCGGGTTTAAATAAACGACTTCCCGATTTTCCAAAGAATTTTGAAGCAAAATAACCGGGCTTAAAAAATTTATGCCCAAAAGCAAATCAAGAACTGAAACAATCAGAAATTTAGCAGTCATAATTTCTAAGGACTTGTCCTTTTTACCCCTCTATATAAATAAGTAACTTCCCTAACATTTGGAACATTAAGAATTTTCATTAAAAATCTAGAAGGACCAAAACCAAAACCTCCATGCGGCGGACATCCATATTTAAAGAAATCTAAATAATATTGTATAAGTTTTAACTTTAAACCTCTCTCTTTAGCTTGTCTGACCAAAATATCATAATGATGTTCTCTTTGAGCCCCAGTAGTTACTTCTAATCCACTCCATAAAAGATCGAATCCTTTTGTAATATTCGGTTTTTCTTTATATCTCATATGGTAAAAGGCTCGTTTTTCTTTAGGATAATCAGTAACAAAAACAAACTCATGATTAAACTTTTCTTTTATAACTTCACAAAGTTTTCTTTCTTCTTCGGGATTTAAATCACCTTCTTCAATGCCTGAAATTTTAAATCCGCTTAAAAGTTCTTTTACTTCTTCCAAAGTTACTTGAGGAAAAGGAATCTCCGGAATAATCAGGTTTCTATCATAATATTTATTGATTTCATTTCCAAATTTTTCTTTTACTGAACTAAGCATAGAAACAATTAACTGTTGCTCTAAATTAATTATATCTTGATGAGAATCAATAAAAGACATTTCTAAATCATAACTTGTAAATTCAGTGTCGTGTCTTGAAGTGAAAGAAGGATTTGCTCTGAATACCGGCCCTATCTCAAAAACTCTCTCAAATCCGGCGGCCATAGCCATTTGTTTATAGAATTGCGGTGACTGAGCCAGATAGGCCTTCTTTTTAAAATACTTTACTTCAAATAACTCCGCACCTGATTCACTTGGCGAGCTCATTAGTTTTGGAGAGTGAATTTCAATGAAATTATTTTGAATCAAAAAATCTCTAAAAGCTTGCTCCATTACGGTCCAAACTTTAAAAATTAATTGCTTTTCAGATTTTCTCAAATCAAGCCACCGCCAATCCATTCTTGTATCAAGGTCTGGTTCGCTTTCTGTTTTCTCGGCTACCTGGATAGGAATTGGTTGTTTGGCTTCTGATAAAATTTTTAATTCACTGACTTTCACTTCAACTTTCCCGGTTTCAATTTCTGGATTCTCCATTCCTTTGGGCCGCTTAGCCACTTCTCCTTTAACTGAAATGACCCACTCCGGCCTCAAGGTCTCGGCAATTTTATAAAGTTCTTCGTTTTGAGGCGTAAAAACCAGTTGGGCGATACCGGAGCGGTCGCGTAAATCAATAAAAATTATTTTTCCGTGATCGCGTCTAACATTAACCCAACCAAAGAGCTCAACCGTCTCCCCTACTTTGTCTTTAATATCTTTTATCCAGACATCCTTCATAACTAAGTTTTCTGAAGATTTTCCTGCGACAAATTCCTAAAACAGAGATTGCTTAAAAATCTCTTCATGCTCCAGCTAGCGGCTTTAAGCGCTTTCGGAATCAACGAATTCTCGGTCAACCCGGGCAGAGTATTTAATTCCAAAATATAAACCTTGCCCTTTTTAATCAGAAAATCTGACCGTGAGTAATCTTTACAATCAAGGACCTGGTGGGCTTTAACGGCCGCTCTTTGGATTTCACGAGAAAACACTTCGCTTATTTGAGCCGGAACTATTTCTTGGCTTGCCCCCGACTTATACTTGGCTTCATAGTTAAAGAAATTATATTCGGAATTAGGGATTATTTCAGTCACCGGCAAAGCCATAACCTGTGAAGAGCCGTTAACTTTTTTTTCAATAACTCCGCAGGTGAATTCCCGGCCATCAATATACTCCTCAATTAAAACTTCGGGATCATACTTGAAAGCATTTTGAATCGCTTTTTTCAAAAGACGTTTATTCTTAATTATTGAAACGCCGACCGAAGAGCCGCGGGAACAGGGTTTGACCACCACCGGAAGCTTAATCAGTTTATTGATGAAAAATTTTAACTGCGACTGGAAATTCTCACTCTCTCTGACTAGTAATGTTTTCGGCGTCTTAAGACCATTGACTGAAAAAAGCTGACGGCTTTTAGCTTTGTTCATTGCCAGGGCTGAAGCCAAGACGCCTGAACCAGTATAAGGAACGTCATATGACTCTAAAATTGCTTGCAGTCGGCCGTCTTCGCCAAATTCACCATGAGTGGCGAGAAAACAAATATCAATATTTTTAACTGCTTTTTCCAGTTTAGCATACCGACCTTTCACCCAAACTTTTCCATCTCTTAAAATTTTTATTTTTACCGGCTCGAAAAGCCGACTATCCAAATTTTTAAGAATACTCTCGCCACTGGCCAAAGAAACTTCATGTTCGCTTGACGGCCCACCCATAATCACTCCGACTTTGATTCTAGTCATTTATCTACCCTACCAAAATTCATACACAAAAAAAAGACCGATAATTAACAGGCCTTAACTTCAATCCGCCCACCTGGAGTCGAACCAGGAACCTCTTCCTTAAAAGGGAATTGCTCTACCAATTGAGCTATGGG
>CAYHZG010000033.1:0-5394 GCA_964361105.1 uncultured Candidatus Saccharibacteria bacterium | reverse complement strand
TAGGGTTTAGGTGTAAGTCCGGCAACGGATTTAGCCAAGAACTACTAATAGATCGAAATTCCATTTGGGATTAAATTCCCTCCCGCACTTTGTCTGTTTTATTTGAGGTATCTGTAAGGCAGTTATTTCGGAGATGCTCCACCTGTTCCCATTTCGAACACAGAAGTGAAATTCTCCAGAGCTGATGATAGTTCCCCGCTAAGCGGGGTGCAAAAGTAAGTCACTGCCTTACAGATATCTTGAATCAATAAAGCCCGATTTTAATCGGGTTTTATTGATAATAAATATTCTTTCTTTTATGATTGAAAAATGCCGCGTCTTTTAAAACAAATAGTAGTTGTCGCCATATTCTTTTTGATAATCGGCTCAATCGTTTTTTATTTTATAAAAGATACTGCCCCTGAACCGATTCCGACGCCAGCCGTTTCAATTCAACCACTTTTAGTGGTGTCAGAGCACCTTTTAAAAATTGGTGATTTTGATTATGATTTTTTGGCTGAGATAAGAAATCCTAATACTGATTTAGGCGCGGCAAGTGTTTCTTACGAACTGAATCTTTTTGGCCAAGTCAATGAATTGGTTGCGACTAGAAAAGGTCTAATAAGTTTATTACCCGGTCAAACAAGGTATGAAATCATTTCGCCGATAGTCGTTGATAAAGAAATTTCCAGAGCCGAATTTAAAATTAATGACGTTGCCTGGGAGCGGCTGAAAGGATTTATTCCTCAAAGTTTATTTTCTGTTAAGAACCAAGAGTATGTGTTTCTTGGTCCGGGCCAAGGTTTTTCAAGATTGAGAGCGACTCTATCTAACGACTCCAATTTTGATTTTAATCGGGTTGATGTTCATATAGTTTTGTTTAGCGAGAATGGTGGGGTATTAGCGGTAAATAAAACTGACATCAGGACTTTTTTAGCTAAGACCGACAGGTTTTTTGAAGTTAAATGGTTAGAGCTGCTTAAGGGCCGGATCGGCAGAATAGAAATAAATGTTTATACCGATGTTTTTAAAAATGAAAACTTTCTAAGAGAACATGGAACTCAAGAAAAGTTTCAAAAATTTTATTAACCCCGTTAAATCCAGCAAAGCTGGAATTGCAAAGCGATTATTTAACTGGGTAAAATTCGATCCGCCTCTAATTGCCGCCATTTTAATTTTATCCATTTTGGGTCTTTTGAATCTGGCCGGAATTGTCGGAGCCGAAAGCCTCCTTTTTAGAAAACAATTGGCTTTTTTTGTCATCGGAATTTTTATTTTATTTTTGAGTCCCTTAATTGATTACAAAATTTTTAAAAATTACTCATTGCCATCAGTGATTTTTTTTGGAATAAGCATTTTTCTTCTTCTTTTGACATTGCAGGCGGCACCAGTCAGGGGAATAACTGCTTGGCTTCATCTTCCTTTGGGCATTTCTTTTGAAACATCAGAAATTGTTAAGTTGGCCATGATTTTATTTCTGGCAAAATATTTCTCTTCAAGGATTAATTTTAATAGCATTTACGCGATTTTAATTTCCGGTATTTATACCTTTTCGGTAATTTTTCTTGTATTTTCCCAGCCGGATCTTGGTTCAGCCGTAATCTTATTTCTTATCTGGTTGAGCAGCATCTTCTTATTCGGTTTAACTAAAAGGCAGATTCTGATTGCGGCCATTTTTTTGGTTATAATTTTTCTTACAATCGGCATTTTTATTCTTCGGCCCTATCAACAGTCAAGAATTACTTCTTTTTTGGCCGGTTGGTCTGGTCAGGGAAATGAAAGCTATAATGTCTTACAGGCCAAGATTGCCATAGGTTCTGGCGGTTTTTTGGGTTTGGGCTTTGGTTCTGGTTCACAGGCCAAATTTGGAATACTGCCAGAAGCCACTTCTGATTTTGCTTTAGCGGCCTTGATTGAGCAATTCGGCTTTGTTATTTTGGCCGCTATCCTCATACTTTATTTGGTTATTATAAATCGTTTGTTTTTAATAACTTTAAGAGCCAAGGATAACTTCTCAAAGTTTTTTGTCTTTATGTTCTTGGTTTATTTTTCTTCTCATGTGGTGATAAACATAGGCATGAACCTTGGCCTTCTTCCGGTTACTGGCCTATCTCTGCCTTTTGTCAGTTATGGCGGCAGTTATTTCATCAGTTTAATGATTGGATTTGCCATATTAGGGAACATAAGAAAAAAGGGTCTTGAATATAGCTAATAATCCACAGATTTTAACTAACTGCTTATAAGTCTCTTGACAAATCTTTTTTTATTAATATACTTCGGTGGGTAGCCTATTTTTGCGTATTTACATACTTTAAGCCCTCTTCCCTTGTAGGGGAAGCATAAAAGCTTTGGGCATTATCCCATCCCCTAAAAATTAAATAAAAATACCTTAGTAATCCTTCATTTAGAAGGAAAGGTATTTTTTTGCGTGCAGACGTAGGTTCCCGCCGCCAAGCACATAATTTGTTATGTGCTTCGGCGTAGCGGGAATCGTCTCGTATGATTCATTAAAATGAATAAAAATTAGATGATTAAAGAAAAAATATTTTCTAAATATCAACTGGATTTTGCTCCGCCGCCAAATTTAATTAAAATACAGCTCGATTCTTACGAAGACTTTCTAAAGCGGGGACTAAAGAATATTTTTAAAGAAGCCTCGCCGATAAGTGATTGGACCGGAAAAGAGGCAGACATTTACTTTACGGACTATAAAATTGAACAGCCCCGTTTTGATGACACTACGACCAAAGAAAAAAATATTACCTACGAGGCGCCGCTTCGCGTAAAGCTTCTTTTTGAAAACAAAAAAACCGGCCAGAAAAAAGAGCAAGAAGTTTATTTTGCCGATGTTCCTTTAATGACTAAAAGGGGAACTTTTGTCATTAACGGGATTGAAAGAGTTGTTGTTTCCCAGTTAATCAGAAGCCCAGGCGTCTTCTTTACTCTTTCAAAATCCAGCCGTTACAAAAATCTTTTCGGGGCTAAAATTATTCCTTCCCGAGGCGCTTGGCTTGAATTTGAAACTGAACAAAGCGGCGTAATCTATACAAGGATTGACCGAAAAAGAAAAGTGCCAGTCACAACACTACTTCGCGCTTTTGGTTATTCAACCGACAAACAAATCCAGGACTTGTTTAAAGACGTTGATCGAGATGAGTCAATGAAATACATTGCCGCCACTTTGGTTCAGGACCCATCTTCAAATCAGGATGAAGGATTGATTGAAGTTTACCGTAGAATTCGCCCTGGCGATTTTGCCACTCCGGACAACGCTAAACAAATGATCTTCAACATGTTTTTCAACTTTAATCGCTATGATTTGTCAGAAGTCGGCCGCCACCGAATCAACCAGCGGTTTAATCAGGATTATCCTTTGATTGAAGATAATAGAAAATTAAAGCCGGAAGACATTGTTTTAATAGTCAGAGAAATTATCAAGCTGAACAACAATCCAATGGCTCAACCGGACAATATTGACCACTTGGGTAACCGACGGGTCAAGACCGTCGGCGAACAGCTTCAGGAAAAATTGCGGCTTGCCCTGAATCAAATGGAAAGAATTATTAAGGACCGAATGAGTACGGCTGATTTAGTAATGGCCCTGCCGAATCAGTTAGTCAATTCAAGGCCTTTCATCGCTCGGCTGAAAGAGTTTTTTTCTTCAAGTCAGCTTTCTCAGTTCATGGACCAGACCAATCCCTTGTCTGAACTTGAACATAAAAGGCGACTCTCGGCCATGGGGCCAGGAGGATTAACCAGAGAAAGGGCCAGCTTTGATGTTAGAGACGTCCATCCGTCGCATTACGGAAGAATCTGTCCGATTCAGACGTCAGAAGGACCGAATATTGGTTTGGTCGGCCACTTAGGCGTTTTTGGCAAGATTTCGCCGCTTGGCTTTATTCTGACCCCTTATCAAAAAGTAAAAAACGGAATCCTTACCGATGAAATAGTTTTTTTGGATGCGGCCGAAGAAGAAAAATACGTCATTGCCCAAGCCGGGACCAGAATAGATGAAAACGGCAAATTTATAGATAAAAAGGTTGAAGCGAGGATTCAGGGTGAGCCGGGTGAAGTCGGGGTTTCAGAGATTGACTTCATTGATGTTTCTCCAAAACAGCCGTTTTCAGCGGCTACTTCTTTAATTCCTTTTTTGGAACATAATGACGCTAACCGGGCATTAATGGGTTCAAACATGCAGCGTCAAGCCGTTCCCTTAGTTAAAACCGAGGCCTCTTATGTTATGACCGGCATGGAGCGGAGCGTCGCTTATGATTCTGGTTCGGCTTTAATTTCAGAGACAGACGGTCAAGTTGCCTTTGTTGATGGTTCGGTTGTAAAAATAAGGGCCAAAAACGGTGCGACTAAAGAATATAAGCTGGCAAAGTTCTCGCGCTCGAACGCCTATACTTCAATCAATCAAAAACCAATAGTGAAGAGAGGGGATAAAGTTAAAAACGGTCAAATCATTGCCGATGGGCCGGCCATGGAAGAGGGCCGCTTGGCTTTGGGTAAAAATTTACTGGTTGCTTTCATGTCTTTTGAGGGAGCCAACTTTGAAGACGCCATCGTAATTTCGGAGCGGTTAGTTAAGGATGATGTCTTAACTTCTATTCATATTGAAGATTACTCAGTTGATATTCGGGAAACAAAGTTAGGGCCAGAACTGACCACGGGCGATATTCCCAATGTTGGCGAAGAACGATTAAAGAATCTGGACATAGATGGAATCGTTAGAATCGGAGCCGAAGTCAGAAGTCAAGACATCCTGGTTGGTAAAATTTCACCCAAGGGAGAAACCGATTTAACCCCCGAAGAAAAACTTTTAAGAGCCATCTTTGGGGAGAAATCCAGAGATATTAAAGATACTTCGTTGCGCCTGCCTTTTGGAAAGCACGGCCGGATAGTCGGTGTAAAAGTTTTTTCCCGCGATTTAGGGGACAAATTGCCAAGCGGCGTAATAAAGACCATTCAGGTCTCAGTGGCTCAGACAAGAAAAATTCAGGTCGGCGATAAATTAGCCGGCCGGCACGGCAATAAAGGAGTCATTTCAGTTATTCTTCCGGAAGAAGAGATGCCCTTTCTGGAAGATGGGACCCCGATTGATATAATTTTAAATCCCTTAGGTATTATTTCCAGAATGAATATCGGTCAAATCTTAGAGACCCATCTTGGCTGGGCCGCTCAAAAATTGGGTTATCGGGCTATAGTCCCGGCAATGTCCGGGCCAACCGAGGAAGCGGTTAAAGATGAATTGAAGAAAGCCGACCTTCCTGAAGAAGGCAAGGTAGTTTTATATAGTGGCAAAACTGGTGAGCCGTTTAAACAGAAAGTCACGGTCGGCATAATTTACTTTATGAAACTGATTCATATGGTTGAAGAAAAGCTTCATATGCGTTCAGTCGGCCCTTATTCATT
>CAYHZG010000032.1:0-5439 GCA_964361105.1 uncultured Candidatus Saccharibacteria bacterium | reverse complement strand
GCGGCAATGATAAAGAAAATCAATATAGGGAATTTTACGACTTTGGTAATTAAATCCGTGTTGTTACCTGACTGGAAAATAAAAAACCTGCCAAAATCCCATTGACCATTTATATCCTTAAGCCAGAATTTTGTCTGAAAAGCGTTTTGTTTTAACTCTAGAAACAACAAAGGGAAAGTTGCCAAAGCTTTGGCGAGCGGCGGATGTTCTGGATTAAGCCGATAATCTAATTTTTTGACATAACTATAGCCCGAGCCGACGTGAGGGATTTCATCAACAATCAAAGAATCATCCCAAAAACTGGTTATTGCCAGGATCAAACTAATTATTATTATTCCTGAAGCTATGAGCCCGGGTTTAATCATTTAATTAGAGGTAAAACCAATGCATTTCTTTCAGTAATTAATTTCTCTTGGCCAGGCAAGATATAAAACACATTTTTTTCTTTCTGTTTTTCTTTGGTGTAGGTTTTCGTTATAAACATGACTGTCTGGGTTGGCACCGGAACACCATTAACTAAAGCACCTGAAGCATTAACTAGAACGTATTTTGATAAATTCCTTGGCAATCGGTTTATTTGTCTGCCTAATTCAACAAAATCAGCTGAAAAGGCATCTTGGACTTCCGGCCTTTTTGACCATTTATTAAAATACTTATCATATTCCGCGAAGCCGATTGCGGCTAATAAAATTATTAAGGCCGTCCCAACAATCAATCGGGCTTCTGTTTCTTTTTTGTAAGGATGCTCAAGGGGGTGAATGTCTTTTTCTCGGTACCAATGAATTAAAGTTTCAAAAAACCACCAGGTTCCTTCGGCCGCAAAAATCATGATTGCCGGCAGAGCGCCAATTGAGCGAAGAGCATGGGGGATTCCTTCCCAGGTCAAGGCAGAAGGCAGAAGCATTATAAAAAACCACCCTAAAAGCAAAACATGCAAAGTAGCCGGATGGCCGTGCCCCCTTTTCTTTTTAAACATTTTGGCAGTACTTTTCAGAAAACCGATTACAAAAAATACGCCAACCGGCCAAAAAAGAAGCGGCGAACCGGCAAAATTATGCCGCCAATTAAAATCGCCAATAAAATTAAATGAAGCTAGAGTCAGGCCTAAACTTTTTATGAATTCTTTTAGCGGTTCTTGGGCTTCAAATATAGACACTTGCCCACCCCGGCCAATAAAATCCTGGGGATTTTGCCAGAAATAAAATAGGATTGGTAAAGCGACTAAAAACGATGCCAGGAAAAACAAGGCAAACCGGCGTAAGAATTCGTTTCTTAAATGGATATATTTCTCGTGGCTGTAATCTTTTTTAATTCTTTGCCAATAAGCCCAAAAACCCAAAATAATTATTAACGGAACAAAACGGAAAGCAATATAGGTGTGGAATCCAAGTCCGAAAAATATTCCACTTAAGGCAAAATCACTGAATTTAAAATTTCTCAAACCGCGCCATAAAAAGTAAAAGCCCCAAACCATCAAAAACGGGACCAATATGGCCCTGAAGCCGATACGTGAAAAATTCACATGCCAGAAAGAAGTAGCTAAGTAGAAACTCGCGATTGAGGCGATTTGCCAGTTGAACAAAAGCCGAACCAATAAGTAAAGGCCTAAAACCGTTAAGACGCCGATAATCGCGGAGACAATACGGATAGCCCAAATTTCCGGCCCAAATATTTTAAGAGATAAAGCAATTAAATTTATGAAAAGTCCTTCGCGGCCATTATTTTCGGGATAAAAGATTTTATAATCCCCGGTTTCTAAAGCAGTAAGAGCGTTATTTCCGTTAATAGCTTCGTCCGGATAAAGCCCGGGCGGAACGCTCATTATATGCTGAAACCGGAAAATAAAAGCAATAATCAGAATCGCAATTATAATCCATTTTTCTTTCCCATCTGACATGGTATATTTAAATTTGGCAGCGAGCCCGCATGAAAGTTTACTTTCAGTGTGGGCGAGCGAACCAAATTCTAATATTGCCTGGCAATATTTATAATATAATGTTTGAAATCATATTGATAGCGTTTCTGTTGATTTTTATTCTCTGGGTTTTATTTTCTCATAATAAGACAACTGAAAGAAGGGCCAGGGCGATTAATATGTCATTTTTTTCAATTAAGTCAGTCAATGGTTTTACCGAAGAGTCAGACCTCTTAAACATTTTCAGGAATATGCATCTTGAAGGCTGGAACCGGTTTTTGTATGGCGACCCATATATTAGTTTGGAAAAAGTAATTACGGGTGGAAAAATCGAATATTATGTGGCCATTCCGAAAAAATACGAAGAAATTTTAAATAAGGATATTCATGTTTCAAAAGTTGAAAAAGATATTTTGCCTATAAATAAACACTACGCCGTGGCCTGCCTTCATCAAAGAGAGCCCTATCTTAAATTCGGCGAATTAAAGCTTCATGAAGATGAAGGCGTGGCTTTGCAGATTTTAGCCAGGCACATTCACCCCGAACGAAGCCGCGAGGGCTCGCAGCGTGCCTCTGCTTCGCACGGGGTCCATGATGGGAAAAGTCATTTTGAGTCAAATGTCCGGGTTCTGGCTTGGGCTGATTCCAAAGACCGGGCCAGAAAAATCTTGAATTTTAAAAAAATCAAAAATAGATCGAATAGGCGTCTTGTCTTTGACTTTTTTTCAAGAATTTTTGAGAATAGTGAAAGGGTTAAAATTTCGTTTCAGCATTTAAAAAATTTCTTAATTAATAAATTTGTTTACTAAAAAGGATTTAATTTCCAGTTTGATTACCGGTTTTTACACCGGCTTTATCATTTGGAAAATACTGGTTTTTTTAAATACTCCTCTATTTAAAGAATTTTTTTATGCTTGGCTGATGGCCCTTATTCCAGTTTTTTGGATTTTAGGCGTTAATCTTGGGTATTTTTTAGGTAGATGGTTCAGCTTTTTCAATCAGTTTGGAAAATTCGCGGCCATCGGTTTCACCAATGCGGCGGTTGATTTCGGCATTTTAAATTTATTGATTTTTTATTCTGGCGCATCAGCCGGAATTTTATTTTCGGTTTTTAAAGGAATCTCTTTTTTTATAGCCGCCATTCATAGTTATTTTTGGAATAAGTACTGGGCTTTTGAGGCAGGGCGAAGCGGGGTCAGCGGCCAGGAATTTTTCAAATTTTTTGGTATTACTATAGTTGCTGTTTTAGTCAATGTTGTTGCCGCTTCGGTGGTGGTTAATATTATCGGCCCTCAATTTGGGCTTGCGAGGGAAGCCTGGGCTAATATTGGCGCCGTAGTCGGTTCAGCCGTGGCTTTGATAGTCAGTTTTATCGGTTTCCGGACGGCGGTATTTAAAAAAACATAAAAACTCTGATAGTATGATACTCAATGGAATTAGCTTTATACCGTAAGTATCGACCTAAAAAATTTAGTGAAGTCGTCGGGCAGGAGCATGTGGTGAAATCGCTTCAAGGGGCTTTAGAGCTTGATAAAACCAGTCACGCTTATCTATTTATCGGGCCTCGGGGGACCGGGAAAACGACCATGGCCCGGCTTTTGGCCAAAACATTGAATTGTGAGGAAAAAGGAGTGGACGGAAAAGAACCTTGCAATTCTTGCTATGTTTGCCAGGAATTCAATGAAGGCCGGAATCTTGACTTGATTGAAATAGACGCGGCTTCAAACAGGGGGATAGATGAAATTAGGGATTTAAGAGAATCAGTCAGATTTGGGCCGACTCATAGCCGCTATAAAGTTTATATAATTGACGAGGTCCATCAACTAACCAAAGACGCTTTTAATGCTTTATTAAAAACCCTTGAAGAACCGCCAAACCATGCTATTTTTATCTTAGCTTCGACCGAGCCGCAAAAAATTCCGGAAACGGTGTCTAGCCGCACTCAACAGTTTTCTTTCCGTAACCTGACCCAAAGCCAAATTCTGGAAAAACTTAATAAAGTAGCTAAAGCTGAAAAACTGAATATTGACGACGAGGCCTTAAGAGTAGTGGCTTTATCAGGGCACGGTTCTTTGCGAGACGCCGAAAGTAATTTAGCGAAATTGATAAGCTTTGGCGATAAAAAAATAACTTTAGCCGAAACCCAGGATGTTTTAGGTTTTATTCCGCTTAAGGCCTTTTACGATTTCACCGGGTTATTTATTTTAAATAAAAAAGTGGAGGCAATAAATTTTGTGAATAATCTTTATGAATCCGGGGTTGATTTAGACGAGTTTTCAAAGTCATTCATTGATTATTTAAGAAAGCTTTTAATCTCAAATTTGAATCCGGCGACTTTTGTCAGTTTTGCGGGGTATAATCAGGAAGAGGTAAGGTTGATTTCGAGTCAGGCCAAAGTTTTAACTAAAGACCAGATAATCCGGTTGGTAAAGATTTTTATGAGAGCAAAAGAAGAAATGAGGATTTCGCCGATTCAGCAGTTACCGCTTGAATTGGCAGTGATTGAATACTTTGGGGAGTAGCTCGGGTATAGCCATTTCGGAACCGTTCGCGAAACCCAGCGAGTTTCGCTCACTGTACTTACGACCTCGTAAAGTCAAGACTCCCAGGCACTTTTCAGAAAAAGTGCCTGGTTCGAACAATCTTGACTTACCATGCTACTCGGTCTCCAGAACTTCCTCAACGGCTATACCCTTCGCCATCCCAAATTATATTCAGATTCCGTTGCTCGCTAAGCTCGCACCGGCGAGGCCCAAAGAAAAAAATGATTAAAACAATTATCTTTGATATAGGTAATGTCGTAACTAAAAGAAACTTTCAAAAAATCTATTCAGACTTTGCCTTGCGAGTAGGAGTATCTCCGGAATTCGTAATTAACTATCATAAACCTCCAGAAGAAGGAGGAAAAGTGGAAGATTTAGTTTTGGGTAAGATAACTTTGGAAGAATTTTGGAAAGATATAAGAGGGGCCGGGGGTAGGGCAGATTTAGATTATGAAAAGATATGGATAGAAGAAGCTCTTAAAAATACAGAGATAAATTATGAATTAATAGAGATAATTAGAAAATTGAGAAAGAATTATCCAGTAGGAACACTAACTAATTTAACCCCATCTCGTCTTATTGTTGATAACAAACTAAATTTGTACTCTAATTTTGATTATGCTGTTCTATCCTGTAATGAACATTTGAAGAAGCCAGACCCAAGGTTTTACTATCTAGCTCTTTCCAAAACATCGGTTCAGCCATATGAAGCGGTATTCGTGGATGATAAAGAAAATCATATTATTGGTGCTGAACAAATCGGAATGAAAACTATTACTTATATCTATCCCGATAATGATAAATTTATTAAAGATTTAGACACAATTATAAATGCGAATCGTCAATAAACAAATTATTAAAGTATGAAAATTCCATCAAAATTTCCACAGTTTGAAAAAGAAAATGTTTTAATAGTCGCGACTGGGGCGCAGGATGCTGATATTTATCTTGCTTCAGACGGCCTGATGGATAAAGTTATTT
>CAYHZG010000031.1:0-5784 GCA_964361105.1 uncultured Candidatus Saccharibacteria bacterium | reverse complement strand
GGGTCGGAGCCAACGAAAAAATCCTGATTTTATCAGGATTTTTTCTTGGATGGCAAATGGACTTTAGAACCAGAAACGAGTAGAATGAATAAAACAGATTTATGAGAAACAAGATTTTCGCAATAATAACAGATTTTGGTTTTGATTTCTCTGTCGCTTCAATGAAAGCTCTGATTTTGAGAAGCTTCCCTGATGCACAGATTATTGACATTGATCATAGTATCAAACAATTCTCAATATTGAGCGGGGCCTTTGTGATAGATAAAATTTATAAGTATTTTCCCGACAAAACCATTTTCATTTGCGTAGTTGACCCTGGTGTTGGAAGCAAGCGTGAGCCGATTTATCTAGATATAGGGAATTACAAATTTATAGGTCCAAACAATGGTCTATTTCATCATATTTTAAATGACCCTGAAGTTTCTTGCAAATCATATGTGATCAAAGAAGAATTTAGGCCCGTGAAATCAAGCACTTTTCATGGTAGGGATTTATTTACACCCGCCGCTATAGAAATTACTAAAGACAACTTTGATATAGTTGAGCCGATTAGTAGAGATAAGCTTGTCTTTATTCCTGCTCTTGATGGTGGAGCACCCGTTATTACTTATATAGATGGGTTCGGTAATATCAAAACCAATATTTCTCTCAGCGATGATTTTAGTAAGAAAGATGTCTTAAAAGTGAGGGTTAATAATACTCTTCACCTAATAAAAGTTTCCAATACATTTAGTGAGGTCGCAAGCGGAGAATTGCTATGCTACAGGGGAAGCAATGACACTCTTGAAATAGCCGCCAACCTTGCATCGGCTGAGAATAGTCTTAAGGTAAATGTTGGAGATCGTATCACTGTCGAGGAATAATATGGCAAAACACCTGATCATCGCATCATACGATGGTATCAGTACCTACTATTGTGGTATTGGTACAACCATGCAAGATACCATTGCTTCTTTAAATGATTTGGTGAATTCTGAAAAAATCAAAATTAGTTTAGCCTATATTTCTGCGGATCCAAATGGAGAAGTATTTAATCAGAAACGTCTTCACGATAGCATTGAGCTTGTAAAAAAGACTGGTGGTTATCTTATCCCTCTCTGCAATGGTACCACTGGTTTTAATGAAATTGACATGTGGCGGAGCTTTCCTCAGTGGGAATATGCATGTGCCTCTTTGGCTACAGCTCTGAACGTGATTTTAAAAGATGAAGATGATAATATTTTAATGCTACACGATACTCCTTTTTTGCTTTTTCATAAATTCAAACAACAAATCTTTGGTAAAAAATTAAGGTGTTTTTATATGCCACGTAGTACCGGTTTAAACCATAAGCTTGGAAATGAAGAGTGGCGACAAAAAAGAGTACAACTTGAAAAAGAGGCTTTCCAAATAATTCAAAATGATCCCACCTCCTCAGTGCTTGCAATAGGGAGAAACTTTGCGCAACATTTAGTGAGTGATTATGGTCTTTCTTTTACCAAAGATGATTACCTAATAAACGGTCTTTATTTTGGACGCTATGAAAGATTCCTTAATCAGAAATTCGACATATCTGAACTTAATAAGTTTGGCATAAATATCGACTCAAAATCAAAGATTATCTTTAGTTGGGGTAGAGCTTCTATCGCCAAGGGATTAAAAGAGTTGCTAGAAGCATGGCAAGAGGTTGCCGAGTTACTACCTGACCACTATATGATCATACAAGCCCCAAATAATTCCGGCGAGAATGATTATTTTCAACTTCTAAAAAAATATGAGAAGGAAATCCCGAGGACGATTGTAATAGACGACTTCAATCCAGAAATATGGCAGACCATACTTCGTACTCAAAATACTGATATTGTTTGTATTCCGTCTACTATGGATCCTATCCCGCACACTGCGATTGAGGCTAAGTTGTTTTCTGTCGGTATGGAATATGTGATTATCGGTAGCAATGTTGATGGCGTGAAGGATATTTATACCAACGATGAATGTATATGGGTTAATCCGTACGATAAAAACGAGTTTTCAAACGGAATTCTCAAGGCGACGAGGTTAGAGGAGAAAGAAAGGCACAGTATGAGTGAAGCTAACAGTGGGAGCATTTCTGCATTTGATTATACAAAAACTATTGGCGGTTTTCTTAAACAGATTAAATTTATATGATTTTCCGATGGTCAATTTGGGGAGAGTATATATTAAAAAATATTGAGTTGCTTCGCTACAGCATCCTTTCTTTCAAAAAACAGTTTGGAAGTGATCATCAGTACATTATTTATACTGATAATGTCAGCTTCGTTTTAAAGTATTTAGATGCAGGTGTAGATGTTAGGGAATTTCCTTCAGATCAGAATTCACAGTTTTGTATTACTTCTAAGGCAACGTGGCTAAAGTGGTGCCCTTCATCAAGATTAGATATTAATCAAGATGAATTTTGTATAGATTCTGACGTGTTTTTGTTGAAATATCCTGAAGAAATTGATTCAATTTTGTCCAACCCTAAAATTAAATTTGCTATTATGGATGAATTTTTTGGTCAACCTTATCAACATGGCGCGATGCATAAAAAAGCAACTCCAGAGACACCTTTTGTAAATGCCGGATTCTTTTTACAAAAAGCGGGGTATAATATTTCTCTTGATTTAATTGAAGAATTTGAATGGTGGCAAAAGAATATAAAAGATAATGAGCAAACTCACCATGATGAACAGGGAGCGTTAGCAATTGCACTTACAAAGTATCTGGTAAACGATGAATTATTCATTCTACCAAAGAATAAGTATGTGCTCATTAACGAAACTTCGAATACTAGTATCGAAAGCCTAGATGATGTAACGTTGTTCCATGCTACATATCCGACTCATCCTGCATTCTATAAGTTTAAGCACGTATTAGATGAGATTTTGAATGAGCAATTAAAATAAAGTTTTGAAAACACCAACGGAACAAACTAATATTACAGCAATTCTCATGTCTGTGAGAAACGAAGAGTCATATATTGACTTGAATATTTCATATCATCTTGACCTTGGTTTTGACTATATATTTATTACCAACCACTGTTCAACCGATAATACAAGTAAAATACTGGAGTCGTATAAAGATGATCCGAGGGTAATTGTGATTGAAGAAAAGAATCCGGTTTTTGATCATGCAAAAATTCAAAGTAAATTACTTAACTATGCTAACGTAAACTACAAAATTGATTGGTTTATTTTTTTGGATGCCGATGAATTTCTTTCAATCAGGGATGAATCGATCCATGATTTTGTAGCTCGCTTAGAGAATAAGGACATTCCTTACGCAACTATTGGTCGGGCAAATGCGTTGTTTGATCGCACATTTTCTGATTACACATGTTCTCCGGTGAATCCAATAGATACGACGAAATACTATTATCCATGGCCAGAGAAAGCATGGGAAGAATATGGTCATTTTAGGAAAGCCATCGTGAAAAATCATAAAAACATGAAAATCGTTGTGAGTGGGCATTATGTAGAAACAGGAAATAATCTCGAGTTTTTTGGTGAATACCATTGGAATCCTTTCATCATTCCGAAAGATGAAGCACGATTGCTACATTTTGAATTTAGAGATACAGCAGATGCAATGTATAAAAAGTGGGAAAAATTAGCATTATTTGAAAGCGATTCAACTTCCGTCGCTGGTTCCCCTTGGCTTGAACGAATTCAGACAATTAGGAGATATGTTGAAGATTTTAAAGATAATATTGATCAGGTTGGTAAGAGATGGTTTTCTGAACATAGGACATTTTGGGGGACAATTGTGCCCGAAGATAGGATAATTTACGATACGACGCTGTCTATTTGGTATAGAAAATATTTTAGGAGAAAAATAGAAAGCAGAAAAATTAAATCAGTTTGTTTGGTTCGCAGTGGGCACTTGGGCGATGTAATAATGACTGAACCGATTGCACGTTTTTTGTTGGAGCATGTCCCTAGAATCTATTTAGCAACAGAGACAGAAGGTGCTGAATCAATATTTAGCACCTATGACAGGGTGTATAAATACAGTCAAATTAATTCAGGAGAAATCGATTGTGACATAATAATAAGGTTGGTTTACGAACTTAGCAACAATCAAAAAACATATATACAAGGGTATATGGAATCAATCGGCTTTGGTGATGTAATTATGAAAGATATTCCGATACTAAATAGCACTTGGAGTAATATTATTGAAGGTGAATATATTCTTATCTCACCTTTTACCAGCGGGTGGGAGGAGAAAAAAAGAAGTTGGGGGTACAAAAAGTTTATTGAGCTATCAAAATTATTGGAAGCAGAGTATGGTATTAAATCTGTGATACTTGAAAAACATTATTCAATTAGTGAGATGATGTCGCTTATTAAACATTGCAAGTTTTTTATTGGAAACGACTCGGGTCCTGCAATAATTGCTCAAAGTTTTAAGAAGAAATCCTTTGTTATTTTTGGGGCAACACGTCCTGAATACGTACACGTGTCGGAATACACTGTACCTATTTATGATAAAAACAGACACAAGCTTTGTAAACATAATTCAAGAAAAGAAGAGGTAGATTGTTGTGAGGAATTTTGTATGGAAAGAATAAGAGTTGATAAAGTTTTTGATCAAATCCGATTAAATCTATGAATGAATCAAAACCAGAAATCAAAATAGCTTTCATTATTGGCTTAGGAGAAATCGTTTTAAACGAAATAAGCCAATACTCAGATCTTCGAGTTATCAAAGAAGATAGTGATTTGATTTATTTAAATTTCGTACAAGATCTCACTGAAATAAAAAATTTAAGGAGTATTTCTCGGGCATATATTGTGGCACAAGATTCGAAGTATAATCCAGTCTTTATTTTTAACCATAAATCAATCCTAGGTAATCTAATAGAAATAGTCATCAGTGGAGATAAGAATACTTTTAAAACTTTTAAAATTATTTGCGCCGGATCAGATTCTCCAGAAGTTCGCAGTATTGCAGGATATATACAGGAAACATATGGAATGTCTGAGAAAGAGGAGGCCGACATGAAAATACATATTGTAAAACTTGAAGAAGTTTGGGAAATTGGCATTCAAATTACACCAAGACCTTTGTCTTTGAGAGACTATAAGCTAAGGAATATGAGTGGCGCTATGGATCCAACGATTGCATATGCAGTAAATTCTTTGTGTGGATTAGAGAAGGTTGATTCTTATTTAAATATTTTTTCAGGAAGCGCAACGTTACTTATTGAGGCAGGTCAATGTTATCCAAATCTAAAACGCTTGGTCGGTTTTGATAATAATAAAAAACATATCTCTTTGGCTATACAAAACATAAAAAAAGCAGGATTGATAGAAAAGATACAACTCAAGGAGAAGAATATCTTTGACAAGCCTGATTTTGGTAGATTCGATGTAATTACGTCTGATTTGCCGTTCGGTATGTCTATATCAAAAAATGAAAACTTAGAAAATCTGTATCGGTGTTTTACTGAATACTCTCAAGAAACCTTAAATCATGAAGGCAAACTAGTTGTTTACACAAGTGAACACGAAATTCTGGAAAAAATAATCTTGGAATCAAAATTTAAGATTATAAAAACTCTAGAATTAAAATTCATGACATCTGTAAATGCGTTTCTTCGTCCAAAAATTTTTGTATGCAAATTAGAGCAAAGTTCTACATAAATCAAAATCCCAGACAGTATCTGGAATTTTGATTCGAGAGAGGGACGGAGGCAGGTCTGAACACACCAGAATGGCCGCCTCCGCGGCCAGGACTCGAACCTGGAACCATCGCCTTAACAGGGCGCCGCTCTAC
>CAYHZG010000030.1:0-5793 GCA_964361105.1 uncultured Candidatus Saccharibacteria bacterium | reverse complement strand
AGTTTCTAAAATTGATAGTTTATAAAAGCTTGCGCGAGGTATATCAAATTTCATTCGTTTGGTGCCCCTTCTTGAAAATAGCGCGCCACTTTGCTCGAATTGTCGACAACTAGGGCGTCTTTACCCCTCCACCCCTAGCTTGTTACCGGCAATTCTTCGCAAAGATAGCGGCTATTTTCTAAGACGACTCCCCACGCTCAGAAATTTGATATACCTCGCTGCTTTTATAATCTTTAAAATGCGAAAAGCGCGAGAGTGTAGTTGTCTGGAAAGTTCTGGAGACCGAGTAGCAAGGTAAGTCAAGATTGTTCGAGATTTTCGCGAAGCGAAAATAAGTCTTGACTTTACGAGGTCGTAAGTACAGTGAGCGAAACTCGCTGGGTTTCGCGAACGGTTTCCAGACAACTATACCCGAGGGCAGCTTTTCGCTATGCAATAATGTTAGGAATGAATGATTTGCGAATAGGCATCTTTTTTATTTTAGAGGGGCAGCCCTTCGAGGTTTTGTATTCCCAGCATCTTAAAATGCAGCAACGCCGGCCGGTGATGCAGACCAAGATTAAAAATTTGATAACCGGTAAAGTTATAGAGCGAAACTTTCAGCAATCCGATTACTTTGAAGAAGCTGATATCCAGAAAAAAGAAGTTAAGTTTTTATATTCGCATCGAAATGAGTTTTGGTTTTCAGAAACAGACGACCTGTCAGAAAGGTTTAAATTAGAACAAAATATTATTGGCGAATTGGGTAAATTTTTAAAACCAGATACTTTAATTTCTGCCTTGCTTTTCAACGATAAAATAATAAACATAGAACTGCCGGTGAAAATAGATTTTAAGGTAATTGAGGCCCCGCCATCAACCCGGGGCAATACGGCTCAGGGCGGCACTAAGCAAGTAAAACTTGAAACTGGCGCTACAATCAACACCCCTCTTTTCATTGAAGAAGGAGATATTATTAGAATTAACACTCAGACTGGCGAATACACTGAACGCATTGAAAAAAATAAATAGGAGAGTACGTTTACCCTGTAGCTCGCCGGAGGCGATGGTACTGGGGCGGAAAGAGTTGAAAAGAGATAACCGTCATAATACAATTAAAATAATGACCTACAATACCTTGAGAATACTTGAATTCGTATTAATCGGCCTTTTAATGAATACAATAGATAATTTAATTGCCGTAAAGTATGGCGCAGGAGTTTCAATAAATTTAGAAATACTTTGGAAAATATTTTTACTTGTTTTACCGTTTGCAGTTTTAAGTGAGTTGATCGTTGATCACCCTAATTTCTGGAAGAAAGTGATGAAACTTCTAAAAATTGAGTTAAAAAAGATTGAAAAGAAGATTGGGGAAGAAATATTCTAAAGTTAGGAATGACAAAGAAGGTAAAAAAATATTGGCAGTATTTAGGACTCGGATTAATTATAGGAACATTAGTCGTCATCACTATTTTAGTTATCACAGGGAGAATCAGTTTTTACTTTGAAACTTTAGTTATACCGCTTTTTTTGGTGTTAATAAAAAAGGTTTTTAGAAAATTTTATAAAGGCAATAGATGATAAAAGTTTTAAATACCCTAAGCGGCCAAAAAGAAGAATTTATTCCTTTAAAAGACAACAAAGTCGGCGTTTTCGTTTGCGGGCCGACGGTTTATGACTACTCTCATATCGGTCACGTCAGAACCTATGTGGTTTTTGATGTCATAGTTAAATATCTGCGCTACAAGGGCTACAAGGTGAAGTTCATTATGAACATTACTGATATTGATGACAGAATAATCGACCGAGCTAAGGAAGAAGGTAAATCCTGGAAAGAAATAGCTGAATTTTACGAAAAGTATTTTATGGAGGACATTAAAAAGTTAGGCATTAATAGCGTTGATAAATTCGCTAAAGCTACTGATCATATTCAACAGATTATTAAACAAATAGAGATTCTTATTGAAAAAGATTATGCTTATCAAACCGAAGATGGAATCTATTTTGATATTTCTAAATTTGAAGATTATGGAAAGTTGGCGAAAAGGACAGTTAAACAGGCTGAAGATGGAGTTTCAAGAATTGATGAATCAGTAAGTAAAAGGAATAAAGGCGATTTTGCTTTATGGAAATTTTCTAAAGAAAGCGATCCAAGCTGGGAGAGTCCTTGGGGCGAAGGCCGGCCCGGTTGGCACATAGAAGACACGGCTATCACCGAAAAATACTTGGGTCAACAATACGATATTCATTGTGGAGCTCAAGATTTAATTTTTCCGCACCATGAAGCCGAAATAGCTCAGCAGGAATCGGCCTCAGGTAAAAAACCGTTTGTAAAGTACTGGCTTCATTCCGGCTTTGTCACGATTAATGGTCAGAAAATGTCTAAGTCATTAAATAATTTCATAACCATAAAGGAAATTTTAGATAATTACTCTCCAGAGGCATTAAGATTTATGGCTTTAAGCGCCTATTATCGCTCCCCTATTGATTATAAAGATGACCTGATAAAACAGTCTGAAGCGGCAATTCAGCGGCTCCGCGAGTTGCTGAATAAGTTGGATTTGATAAAACAAGTTGGCCCTACGGAGACCCGGCTCCGCACGGGTCCCTCTCCGAGCAAAAATGAAAAAATTGAAGTTGATGAAATTATTAAAAATACAAAAATAGAATTTGAAGCCAAAATGGACGATGATTTTAATACTCCCGAGGCCTTGGCCGTCTTATTTAATTTCATCCGAATAGCAAATAGTTTTATTGATGAGGGCGTCTTGGATAAGAAGTCGGCTAGCATGGTTTTGAAGTTTTTAGAAGAAATTGACTATACTTTCGGCATTCTTCCAAAAAGAGATTCAGACATACCAAAAGAAGTTTTTGAATTAGTTCAAAAACGTGAAGAACTAAGAAAACAAAAGGCCTGGCTTGAAGCGGATGAAATCAGAGAACAAATCCAAAAACTCGACTACTCATTGGAAGATACACCGTACGGACCTTTGACTAAAAGAAAGTAAAATAAATTCCACAACCTATCCCCTACCAAAATTAAGTAGTAGGTAGTAAGTAATGAGTAGGATGGGGAATAACTTAGATAAACTTCCGCCTCAAAATATTGAAGCCGAGAAATCAGTTCTTGGCTCTATTTTGATTGACAAGGACTCTATTGAAAAAGTGGTTGATATTCTAAAACCCGATGATTTTTATAGTCGTCAGCACCAGCTTATTTACGGAGTGATGGTTAATTTAGTGGAAAAAAACGAGCCGATTGATATTTTAACGGTTACTAATAAGCTGGAAGAAGTTCGAGAGCTTGAAAATGCCGGCGGGGCGGCATACCTGACTTCACTTCTTAGTGTTACCCCAACCTCGGCCCATGTTTTAAATTATGGGAAAATAGTCCAGCGAAAGAAAATCTTGAGGGACCTGATTGACTCAGCCCATAAAATTATGAGTCTTGGCCATCAGGAGGATGAAAGTATTGAGAAAATCCTAGACCAAGCTGAAGAAAAGCTTTTTGCCGTTTCCCAGCGGTCCTTAACTCAGGAATTCACGGCTTTAAAAGACGAGCTTCAGGAGGCCTTTGAGAGATTAGAAAGAGTGCATAAAGGTGATGGTTCTTTACGCGGCGTTTCAACCGGTTTTGTTGACTTGGATAATATTCTGGCTGGACTACAAAGGTCGGACTTAGTGATTCTTGGGGCTAGGCCTTCACTTGGCAAAACCACTTTGGCTCTTGATATTGCTCGGAGTGTGGCTAAAAAGGAGAATATCGGAGTCGGGATATTCAGTTTGGAAATGTCTAAGGACCAGGTAATAGACCGGATTTTGGCAGCCGAAGCCGGGGTCGGGCTTTGGAAATTAAGGACCGGCCGCTTAACTAGTTCTGGCGACTTCAATGATTTTTCAAAAATATCACTTGCTTTAAATAGCTTATCCCAAGTCCCTATTTTTATTGATGATGCTCCAGCGCCGACGGTTCTTCAAATCAGGGCAATGGCCAGGCGGCTTAGGTCAAAAAGTAATCTAGGGCTTTTAGTGATTGATTATCTCCAGCTGGTCCAGCCAAGGAGCGATATTCAGGGCTATGTCCAGCAGGTGACTGATGTGGCTAATTCTCTTAAGGCCCTGGCTCGTGAGCTTAATATTCCAGTTATCGCTGTTTCCCAGCTATCCCGGGCGGTGGAGGCGCGGCCGGATCAGAAGCCGCGGCTGTCTGATTTGAGAGAAAGCGGTGGGATTGAACAGGCCGCGGATTTAGTGCTCTTTATTCATCGGGAAGATAAAGTCAGACGGGATTCGGATAAAAAAAATATTGCCGAAATACTCATTGCCAAGCACCGCAACGGCCCGACCGGCGTGATTGAGCTTTACTTTGACGAAGAAGAAGTGAGTTTTAAGAATCTGGCGAAAAACATTTAGGTCGGGCATAACTGATTTCTTCTCTTGAGACACTTCTTGGAAATGGCGCGCTACTTTACTTGAATTGCCGACAAAATCGGCTCCTCCACCAATTTTGTTTTTTCGGCAATTTGGCTTACGCCATCCCAGCTCGTTTCTGTGGAAACTCGCATGGGGACTGCGTAAAGATAGCGGCCATTTCTCAAGACACCCTCAGGTTCAGAAATCAGTCATGCCCGACCAATACTTTATTAGAAGACTCCATCTCGTCCCAAGGACTCGCTGGCGAAGCCTGAAAAGAAAAAGGGCCGTACCTTGCGGTCGTGCCCCTTCGGAGTGGCGGTTGTTTAATCATCTAGATCGCCTATCCCAGGGACTCCATCCTCATCAGCATCGCCAAAGTATTTCCGTTCTGTTCGGCGAACCGGAATACCTTCTGGCGTAATGTACATCTCTGGAGCGAGAGCACAACCGCCTTTGTGACGTCCGTTTTCTGCTCCACAACGCGGACACTTGCTTTCTTTTTGTCGATCCATTGTGGTCCCTCCTTAAGGAACAACTCTACTTTTTTCTAGCACCGGTAGATTAACAAATCAAAATAATTATGTAAAGATTAGGAATTTTCAAAAAGCGAAAAGCGCGAAGTGTAGAAAAGAAACCCGTGAGGCAATACCAATCTTTTATATCTACTCTGCCTGCCCGTTTGGCGATGCCTTCTCAGGAACCTCGCGAGCCGAGCCGTTAAGAGGAAATGTTCTTTGTAGCGAGGCGAGCGAGGAGCGAGGGTTTATTCTGATAAACAAGAGATGACAGAATTATTTAAGTTGTACGAGGCCGAGCGTTTCCTGAAAGGCATTGCCAAAGAAAGGGCAGTTGGTGTTGCCGATTCAGGGTCTCGACTAAGAAATACTCAAAATTTCAACTTCGGTATAATGCTGGCGGTGGCCCTTTTTCTTTTTGGAGCGGGTCTTGTGTTTAAATCTAAAAACGATTTTCTTCTCTCCCCTGCCCTGCTTCAAAACTTTAGCCCTTACTTTTATCTCATCAACATACGGTTGCCCGATTTTGATTTCTTTTCCTGCCTGCGCAGGCAGGCCATTAGCAAAAAGCAAAACTTTATCAAACTCAAATTCATCGCCCTCATTTTGGTTAAGTTTCTCAATCTTTAGTCTTTGGCCTTCGGAAACGATGTATTGCTTGCCGCCAGTTTTGATAACAGCGATGTTCATAGTTTTGCGCCCTGACGGGGAGTCGAACCCCGATTTGATGGCTGAGAACCATCTATCCTAAACCATTAGATGATCAGGGCAGATAAAAACCACCTGATTCAGGTGGTTTTTATTCTATCAAATCTTTTTATAAATTTAAAGATGATTTTCTGCCTTTACCAATAGCGTAGCCAATAATAAACGCCAGAATAAT
>CAYHZG010000029.1:1262-5896 GCA_964361105.1 uncultured Candidatus Saccharibacteria bacterium | reverse complement strand
TCAACGCCCAATTTATTTTCCGCAAAACAAAGTTGGCCTCGTCGCTGATTAAAACTTTAATGTTGGAACGGTCAGTTGCTTGAATAACCGAGTAAACCGAAACAATCACTCCGGCCATTAATAGAGAAAAAAGAGCTATATAGATCAGCACTTCAATAATGGTAAAAGCTTTTTGACCGGTCTTTTTACTCATCACGGATTATCAAAAATTATCCTAAGAGCATTTTGGCTTTGGTTGGCCAAATAAACAAGGTTATCTTCATAATCCATATCTGCTACTTTTTCCGAGTAGTTCAGCATGCTGCAATTCTGAATATTTGCTGGATCTTGAATATTCCATACTTGAAATCCTCCGGTTTGATAGCTTGTAGACAGGAAAGCGAATTTACCGACAACTTTTATTCCCGTTATTTCGGTATTTGGACCTAAACATTTTTGTCCTGGAGTCGTATTCCCGTTAGTCGGATTATATTCATTGCAAATACCATCATCAAAATCTTTACTGCCAAGCTCAACAATATTACTGGGGTCTGAAATATCTAAGATGTAAAAATCATCTCCTGAATTTCGCTCAAGCCCTAAGTAGGCCTTGTTGCCTAATACATATAATCCTCTTCCGTTGCCTGTGGTGCTGCCGGCTGTAAATGAACCGACCCCTTTCAGATAAGTCGGCGAAGATGGGTTTACATCAAATATTTTAAAGGGATTATTAAAGGAAGCACCCGGCCCAGTAGCTAAATAGGCTAATCCGTCCCTCACAACAATTTCATTTATGTTTCGGTTAACATAAATACTGTCCAACCATTGAGGGTTGGTTGGGTCAGATACGTCAAAAATATGAAACTCTGGGCCGGCGGTTTCACCTGTCCCTACATAAACCAAAGAATTATGGAAAAAAACGCTTCTCCCTTGAGGGTAAGAACCGGATGGGTTAACTCCCGGTAAACTTCTAAGGGCGACCAAGGAAGGATTAGTTGGGTCGGAAACGTCAATTACAACAAACTGCTGACTTTTAGAAGCGTTGGCCGCAAAAGCGTAATTTTTACCCGAGTCATCAAAATTCTTAACCACATCTATATCGTTTAATCCTGGACCAATATTTAGTTCACCTATAATTGGCGGATCTGAACAACCGTAGCAGGCACCAGTCGCGTCAATTATGAATAAATCGCTTTGCGGATCTGAACTCGGATCAGCAGATAAATAAACTATTTTATCAATCACATCTATTCCGGTGGCTTCAACCCCGGACGGCTGAAGGTCAACAGAGGCAAGAGAGTCGGGATTTTTCCATTCATCGCTTGGCTCGCTGATTGAGCAATCGCTGCCGCTTTCAATAAACGCCTCAATATTTCCTATAATCGTAGTCAAATCAATTAACTGGTCTCGGCCTTCCACATCCCAGTCAATTTCGCTGGTCACTCTTTTGACGCAAGGAGAAATATCATTCACGTTCAGTTGTTGAGTATAGATGTCGCCACTTCCAGTAGCTGGAGTTGAATTAATTGAATTAAACTCGCTAACTGTACCTCGTGATTTGGCTCTTGTTTCTTCCAAAGTTGCTTGAGCAAAGTAAAGGGCTTCCTGATTTGTCTCGGTGTCTATTTCGGTTGACTGACCGCCAAACAAAACCATTATCACCGCGGAAATCGTCAAAACGAAAATAAACATCGCAATCATAATTTCCATTGTGGTCAGACCGCTTTCTAACCCGCTCTGGCGCTTAAGTTTCTTAGTAATTGATCCGGCCTTGTTCATTGATGGTTATGGTTAAGGAAGGTTTACCCACGCTAATCAGAGTAATCTCAAGCGGCGCCGCCGCTACATTTCCAGTCAGCTGCTCAAAATTTATAATCCCAGGCCAGGTTATCCCTAATCTTTCTATCGGGATATTTTCATTACTTGGATCATTTGGAACGTAAACTGAACCTTCAAAAATTACAAGTTCTTTTTTAGTGTCGTCATAATAAACGCTGTAAGACGACTGATTAATATTGCTGACGGCCCGATTCCTGGCTTTCTGCAAAATACTGATAACCAGATCTTTATCAGAGTGGAAAGAGTAAGTCCGATAAAAATCCATGCTCAAAAAAAGACCCAAGCTGATTAGGACAATCAATATACCGATGGCAACCAGAACTTCAATAATAGAGAACCCCGCACCTTTTCTGAATTTGAAAATTGAAAATTGAAAATTGAAAATTCTACGGAGTAAGGTTCCTGGTGATTTCATAAATCGGCGTAATAATTGAAACAGCGATAAAGCCGACCACGATACCCATAAATACCATTAAAGCCGGCTCAAGTATGGTTGAGAGATTTTTGGTCAGTTCATCCACCTCGGCCTCATACATCTCCGAAAGATAAACAAAAGTCTCGTCAAGCTTGCCGGTGGCCTCCCCTATTTCAACTAAATGGGTCAGCATGCTAGGGAAAAGATGAGCTCGCTGACTCATATTCAAAGCAATTTTGTCGCCCCGGACAAGTTTTTTTGAAATGGTTTCCAACTCCCTTTTATAAACAAGGTTAGTGATTGTTTCAGAAGTAATGGTAAAAGCTCTAATAATTCTGATGTCGCTTTTAATCAAAATCCCCAAAGTCCGGCAGATATTGGCCAGGTGATAGTTTTTTGAAATTGAACCTATGAGCGGAATTTTAAGAACAATTTTATGAGCGACCAAGCGAAAATTATTAGAAGTTCTGACAAGAAAAAGGTTAAGAATAATCAAACCGGCTAGCCCCAAGGCCAGATAGAGGCCGTAGTTTTTCAGAAAATCACTCGTCCAAATAAGGGCCCTCGTAGTGATTGGCAGATTCACGTCCAAACTGGCGAAAATCGGCAGAATCTTCGGGAAAATATAAATAGTTAAAAGACCGGAAATGCCCAAAGTGGCCAAGATGATAAAAATCGGATAAACCATTGCTCCCAGAACTTTCCGGCGCAACTCCTGTTTTTTCTTCATCTCTTCGGCCAAATAATTAAGGTTCTCATCAAGAGTTCCGCTTTCCTCTCCGACTCTGATTAGATTTATGGCAAGGGGGTCAAAGTTATGCTGAAACTTGGCTAAACTGGCCGAAAGATAGTGGCCGTTATTCACGTCTTTTAAAACCTGGTCCATCACCCTTAATCTGGCTCCGGATTTTGTCTGACTCCTTAAAATCATCAAACTTTGGGCGATTGGCACTCCGGCTCTAATTAAAAAAGACAAGCGCTTGGCGAAAAGTGTCTTTTCCTTTATTGAAATCCTGGTCAGTAATTGATTAAAAAAATTATTCATTTATGACTCTTAGAACTTCTTCAAGAGTAGTGATGCTATTTCCGGCCTTCCTAATTCCGTCCTCAACCATTGTAGACATTCCGTTCCCGGAAGCAATTAATTTAATCTCATTGGCTGAAGCTTTTCTCAAAAAAGCTTCTCTAACCATATTATCTATCAGCATCACTTCAAATATCCCAACCCGGCCCTGAAAACCGGTGTTAGCGCATTTCTCACAGCCTTCGCCGTAGTAAAACTCCAGGTTAAGGCCTGAACCCAAAACCGAGTTCTGAAAAAAATCTTCCAAACTTTTCTTTTCACCATCAGTCAATTTTCTTCTGGCCTTGCATTTGGAACAGATTTTTCTGACCAATCTTTGGGCAATCGCCAAGTTGACCGTAGAAGCAACCAGATACGGTTCTACTTTCATATCCAAGAGTCGGGGCAAAGTGGTGGCTGAATCATTGGTGTGCAAAGTTGATAAAAGCAAGTGGCCGGTTAAAGCGGTGTTGACAGCCAAGGCCGCGGTTTCAACATCCCTAATTTCGCCGACCATAATAATGTCGGGGTCCTGCCGTAAAATTGACCTTAGTCCGTTGGCAAAGTTTAAGCCGACTCGGGAATTAACCTGAATCTGCTCAATCCCTTCAATGGCGTATTCAATCGGGTCTTCCACGGTAATTATTGAAACCTCCTTGTTGTTCAAAAGTTTTAAAATCATGTAAAGAGTGGTGGTTTTGCCTGATCCGGTCGGGCCGGTGGCTAAAATCATGCCATGAGATTTTTTGGCGGCTTTCAAAACTTTGTCTCGGTCTGACGGGCTAAGACCCAACTTATCCAAAGAATATTCTTCTTCCTTGTCTGACAAAAGACGCAAAACCGCGTTCTCGCCGTAATAGGTCGGCGCCACTGAAACCCGAATATCAATTGGCGCCTGGCCGTCAAAATTAATACTGAACCGGCCGTCCTGGGCGGTCTGGTGCTCGTCAGTTCGAAGGTTAGCTAAAACTTTTATTCTGGAAACTACTTCTGATTTTATTTCTTTGGGAAAATTAAAAACGTCCTGCAAAACGCCATCAACTCTAATCCTAATTCTGACTCCTTTAGCGCTTGGGTCAATATGAATATCAGAAGCCCGCAAATTGTTGGCATATTCTATTAAGTTATCAACCAAGCTGATTAGGGAAATCTCTCCAGAGTTTTGTTCAATTTCCCCCTCAATTTTAGATTTAAGTTCTTTAGACATACCATTAAAAATAGCATTTCTTATTTAAAATAGTCAAAGAAAAATACGGATAAGAAAAGCGGGGGCGCGCAAAACCCCCACCCCCGGGGAAAATATTTTTTTTTTTTTAAAATAAAATGCGGGGAGATATA
>CAYHZG010000029.1:0-1252 GCA_964361105.1 uncultured Candidatus Saccharibacteria bacterium | reverse complement strand
GCCGTGAAAAGTCTTTTTGTTTTTATCACTTAAAAGGCGGGAATCTATCTGGATCTATAGTTCTGGTAAAACAAGTCTCACCGGCATCGTGAAACCAGCTGTCTTCAATGCCGCCAGGACCAGGATAAGGATAATAGAGCTCGCGCTTTGGAGCCAAAGGCAACGGCCTTGTTCCGTTTTTTGCCGACTCCTCTTTGTTTGAAGTTTTGAAAGTGGCGCAAAGTTCAAACTGCAAAGAGCCAAGGACCCTATATTCATAAGATTCCCCTGTTTCCGAATCTTTTGGCACCGTGAAGCCGCGAATGTCGTCGCGAAGCTGGTCTAAATTTTGAGGCAACGTTTCTTTGGCCTGCCAGTAGTTTATGACTTCATGCTGAATCGCCTGTAAATCCGAAATTCTCCGATCATCAAACCGCCTCATTCGTTCGGCAAATGGCGAACCGGCGGTAAAAAAACCAAAAACAATAAAGAAAAGACCGATGGCAACAACCGCTTGGACAAATAATCTCATTTTCGGATCCTTAGTTGCCGGGATGCTTTTGCGAATATTCCAAAGATAATAAGTGAAGACGGCGGCGGCAATGACAAAGACAGCTAAAACTTTAAGCACAAACTGGATCGTAAGGTTGCCGTTTAAAAAACGGAAAACCAAACTCACCAAATCGCCGATGATTACGATTGCCGCTGCAAAAAGAGTAAAATACAAAAGCCATTTCCTGACTTTCAATTCTTTTTTCTCGGGGTTCCGCTCAAGATCATTCTGAAGATAATTATTCCACCAAAGGTAAAGCGGGAAAACTACAACCAGTATCGCCAAGGGCCAACGAAGTGATTGCTTGGCGTAAAAACCGTAGTCATAACTTAAAACATCGGGGAAATAAAGATTAATCAATCCGAAAATAAGAGCACCAAAAGCAATGATCGAAACGTAAAGACCAATAATAGCAAGCAGTTGGCCGAAAACATCTTTTGGTCCGGTTTTTTTGGAGTCAGGCATATATTAAGTCCAGCCGCTCACAGGACTATCACTCCTGTGAAAAAAGCCAATCCATCAGCCGTTTGCGGTGTTTCTCAATTGACCAATCATCAAATTTTTTAAAAAGCGTGGAATGCGTGATTTGAAAATCTTTTAAGGCCCTGCTTGTTGCCCGCGGGAAATTTTTAGGAATGCTCTTATTATAATTTTCAATGAAAACAACTGGAGATGTAATGACTTGATTTTGCTCAAATTTATTGCTCTTTGACTTCATTC
>CAYHZG010000028.1:0-6035 GCA_964361105.1 uncultured Candidatus Saccharibacteria bacterium | reverse complement strand
TCTCTTTGCCGGTTCGGAGTTCTTTCAAAACTTTAATCACATCTGGAATCACATCACCGGCCCGGCCGACCACCACTGTATCACCGATCTTAATCCCCAATCTTTTTATTTCATCTTCATTATGGAGGGTGGCCCGGCTAATCGTCACTCCGCCGATTTCAACCGGCTCCAAAATAGCAATTGGCGTCAAAGCGCCAGTCCGGCCGACCGAAACAATAATATCCTTAACCTTGGTTGTTGACTCTTTAGGCGAAAATTTATAAGCGATTGAACCGCGGGGTGATTTTCCAACTACGCCGAGTTTCTCAAAAATTTCATTATCATTCAAAGTTATGACTATGCCGTCTATTTCATAATCCAGTTTTTCCCGGTTTTTCTCCCAATAGTCGCGGAACTTCTGGGCTTGGTCCAAATCTTTAACAAATTTATTGTGGGGATTAACCGAAAAGCCAAGGACCTTTAAAATCAAATGTTCTTCTTCATGAGTTTTTTGACCCAAATCAGTGACTAAAGAATAAGCAAAAGAATTCAATTTTCTTGAAGCGGTAATCTTTGGATTAAGCTGCCTGATTGATCCGGCGGCCAAGTTTCTTGGATTGGCATAAAGTTTACCGCCTTTCTTTTTTAACTCCTTGTTAATTCGTTCAAATTCTTTATGATTTAAAAAAACTTCCCCTCTAACCGCGAGTTCTTTAGGCCAATTTCTTTCTAAATTTCTCACAATATGATCGAGTTTTTTTCCGACGGCTTCGCCGTCGAGTCCCGATTTCGTCGAGGATCCTCGATGGAATCGGGAGATCCTCGATGCCTTTGGCATCGGGACTTTCTTTAGATTTTTTACGGCCTCTTCTTTGTCCAAAAGCCGCAGGGGAATTGCTTCAACAGTTTTTAAATTCTGGGTGACGTTTTCACCGGTAATCCCGTCCCCCCTCGTTGAACCCACCTCTAAAACGTCGTTTTTGTAAATAAGCTCTATGGCCAGTCCGTCAATTTTAAGCTCGGCGTAAAAGCCATTTTTGACCGCCCCAGGCAGCAAACGCTCCTGTCTTTCAGTCCAATCAGTCATGTCTTCTTTTGAAAAAGCATCGTTAAAAGAAAGCATTGGCTTTGGGTGGAGAACTTTTTTAAATTTTTCAAGCGGTTTGCCACCGACGCGTTGGGTCGGAGAATCCGGAGTGACTAAATCCGGGTATTCGTTCTCCAAATCAAAAAGCTCCTTTTTCAAGGAATCCTCGGCTGCTTCTGAAACTAAAGGCTTATCCAAGCTAAGCCGGTGATGCCGGTATTTATTAATGAGTCCCCTGAGTTTTTCTGTCCGCTCCCTGGCTTCCTGTTTGGTCATAGTGAGGCCTCGACTGACCGACTAACGCCTCTAAATTTACCTACCACTTTAATCGGGAAGGTGCCAAGAGGAGTAACTATTTCAAAAGTTGCGCCATTAGTCATAATCGGTTGATTGGCATCAGGGTCCTTAAACTGATTATAGAACTGCCATTCAAGTCCGGAATCGGCAGAATAGAGAGCGGTAACTGAATTGGGGAAGTCAAAAGCCAGCCGCAGTTTTGAGCTAAAAATTGAGCCCAAAAATAAGGCAATACTCAAAACAATTCCAACGGTTAATAATACAAAAATTAAGGCCGTCCCTTTCATAACTTAATCGCTTAAAACTCTTTGAGAAACTGTGGTCTGTAAATCAATGGTTACGGCTTCGACCATGGTTCCACCACTTTTCAGGCCTAAAATTATAGTTATCCGTGGTTGAGTATCATCATCCACCGTATTTCCTGAAATACAAAAAGTGAGCCGATAAACTTCTACGTCTGGATTGGAAATTATAGTATCTACTCCCTGAACTTTTCTAATAACTTCGGAACCGGTTCGAAAATACTCAATATCTCCGTTAACCGGATGGACAAAACTTATATTCGAACTGCCAGCCGGACAACTAACATCAACACTCGTAATTGGATTGGCCACTCTAAGTTCCCGAGCCATAAGCTCTAAAACAAATCTGCCATTCTCTTCAACCTTTTTGATATTTAGAGCTCGCCTTTGTAAACTTAAAGCCGAAACAAAAGAACCGCCAGCAATTGAAAATAAAGTGGAAAAGACGAAAATCGCAACTATCAACTCCATTAATGTAAAGCCGTTTTTTTTCATCTCCAATTGAATAATCTTAATTCGGCCTGAATTGTCTTGGAACCACTCTTCTCATTCCAGGACACCTCAACTTTTGCCACTCTTTCAACCTCGGGTGGATTTTGGGCTGAATCTTCAATTATTATTTTCCTTTTAAAAATAGTGTCCTGACCAGTCAAGTAACCATAAAGGCCGCTGGAATCTATCTTTAAGAAGGTGTCTGAAAAAAGAAGTAATGATTGGGAGCTCCACTCAATAATGTAAGTTCCATTAGCCAAAGAGGCGCCGAAACTATTGCCCAAATGCCAATCCCGATCTCTTATGCCCCGAACAACTTCCAGCCCCTCTTGGACAAGATTAGCACCAATCTGATTATTTTTAACTTTGGCGGCGCTCGACAAGCTTAAGCTTATGCCGAACATTATCCCAACAACAACAAAAGCAATAATACCGACTGCGACTATGACCTCAATCAAAGTAAATCCTCTCATAATTACTGAATTGAAATTCTACCAGCCGTATCAATAATTAGGTTCCGGCATTTGGTTAAATCAGTCTCAAGACAAAGTTCTACCACCGCGAAGGCGCCGGCCGACTTAGAGTCATTTATGTAAGTGGTTGGATCAGGCGGTTCAAAAAAAATGTCGGAGAAACTGCTTCTAAACATAACATTTTGTTCGATTATCTTTGTATCCCGATAAATCAAATCCGTTTCTGGCTGAAAATTGTGGTCAGAGACCAGGCAATTGGCCGCGCCACCAAGCTGACCGGCATAAATTGAATAATTACGGCTATCCACATAATGGATGCCATAACCACAGGGAATGGTGCCGCCAAAGTCAGCACTATTTACGGCCAGGTTCTGGGCTATTCTTATTCCCGTTTCAAAAACGGCGCTAGCCCTGGTCAGTTGAGCCTGCTCTTGGCCAGTCCGATAATTCAATAAAATAACAGTACTTAAAACACCGATTATCAAGACAGCGGTCAGAACCTCAATTAGAGTAAATCCTTTATTCAAACTTTTATTCAAATTTAACCGAAATTTTATCGCCGGCTTTTACTTGGGTTTTATGAATCTGGCCGGTTTCAACTTTCTGACCGTTCAAATAAAAGCTCCAACTTTTTCCGTTTAGACCGTCTTCGGTCAGGCCATTTATCTGCATAATATCGGTATTGTTTCTTAAAACTGCATAGCGAACCTCAAAATCGCCGCCTCGGCTAGCGGCAAGCAAGGCATCTAAAACCGACATTTTAGACATTATCTCCCCTTCAAAGGCCCGGCGCCTTTCTCCGTAATCAATTTCCAGACGAGCCGTGTTTAGCGGTGTAAAAATCGGGGATTTCAACAAATTATTGAAAAAACCAGCATAAAAAACAAAAACTAAGATTATTACTATCAGCCAAAAATCGCGACTTTTCACCAGTTTTCTTAATTTTTCATCCATAATCTCAAAATTAATTCCGGATTTATTAACTCTAACAAATCAAATCTGGTTAACAGGAAAAGTATGCTGGCTCCACTCATTAATGAGCCAAGCGGAACCTGGGTCTTTAAATCAGCTTTTTTCAAAACCAGTAACATTATAGCGTAAATGAAGCCAATAGAAAAGGTCAGGTAAAAAATACTAACCGAGCTTTCAAGGCCAAAAATAAAGCCGAGCATCGCCGCTAATTTAACGTCTCCAAAACCAATCCATTCGCCTTTGGACATTAAAAATAAGAGTAAAAAAATACCGGCGAAAAACAGTAAACCATAAAAATTAGAAGTGAGAAGTGAGAAGTGAGAAGTGAGATAAATAAAAATCGAAGATACTATAAAACCCGCTAAGACTAAGTTATCCAAAATAATAAAGTGCTTAAAGTCTATTGCGGCAACGACGATAAAAAGAGAAATAAGAAATAATGCATAAATCAAGAAAAAGAGATTCTCTCCGTAAGTCAGAAAAGAAAGCAGAAACAAAAAAGCGGTCAGTAATTCAACTAGGGGATATTGCCAAGAAATCCGGTTCTGGCAGCTTCGGCAGCGGCCCTTTAAAACCAAAAAGCCCAAGACCGGGACATTGTCATACCAAGCAATTTTTTTCTGGCATCGGGAACACCTTGAGAATCCAAGAATACTATGATTTTTAGGCAGCCTGACAATCAAAACATTTAAAAAACTGCCGACGGATAGGCCTAGTAAAAAAATAGTGAGAGACGGCATAAAATAAATATAACAAGCCCCGTCCTTCAATGAACTAAGGGCGGGGCCGGTTATTAAATCTTGCTAAACTAGCGGAGTCCTAGTTCTGCCCCTGGTCGTATATACAATCATTGGCGGCACTGCAAGAAGTTGTGCTTTCGGTGGCTCCGTTTATGGTACTACCGCTCCAGCCAATGGAGTTAATATCAGCATCGGCTGCAAAAGCAGGAGCATTCAGTCTTTCAAGATCAGTCCAAACCTGGAATCTAGTCGGATTGATTGCCGGATTAAAGGCATAGCCATAGGCAGTTCCGGCCAAAGGATCGGTCGGAAGGGCCGGAGCTGAAAAGTATGGGCCTAAATTTGCAACGGTCATCGCTGTCGGATATCTTCCTCCATTATCATCGAAATAAAGCTCAATTGCAGTTCTAAGCTGGGTGACATCGGAAATACGCTTAACATCTCTGGCCTTAGCTCTAGCGGTGCCAAGCTGAAGCAAGACTAAAGTTGCTAGAATTCCAATGATAGCTATAACGACAAGAAGCTCGACCAAAGTAAAACCCTTTTCTCTGCTTAAAACTTTATTCATAAGTATTTTTTCTTTTAATAACACATTCGACCTTTAATATAAAGCGTTTTGCTTTACCTTATTATACTAAATAACGGCAATAACACGCCAGACACAATTATAAACACCACCCCGCCGAAAAGCAAAATGATTATTGGTTCAATGATTGAAGGCAGGTTTCTAATAATGGCATCGGCTTCGTTTGAATAAAACCTGGAAATGTGTTCGAGAATCGCATCAAGCTTTCCGGTCTTTTCTCCAACAACAATCATTTGACTAATGACTGGTGGAATAACTTCGGGGTATTTGGCAAAAACTTCCGAAATTCTGCCTCCCTGCCTGACCTGATCTTTTGTTTCCAAAAGAACATCCTGATAAACTCTGTTACCAACAACGCTTGAAGTTATTTCCAAGGAATCTAAAATCGGCACCCCGGCCTTGACCAAAGTTGAAAGTGTTTCAGAAAGTCGAGCCAGATAAACTCCTTGAATCGCTTTTTTGAGAAAAGGTACTTTAAGCTTAACAAGGTCATATCTCGCTCTGCCTTCCGGACTTTTAATATAACTGAATAGCCAAAAACCAAGAATGGCTACTAGCCCCAAGATTAAATACCAAAATTCAAGAATAAGATTATTAACGAAAATCAAAGTTCGAGTGGTAAGGGGCAACTCTTCAATTCCGGCTTCCTCGACAATCGATAAAATCTGAGGAATCACCGGCGGCAACTCAAGGATAGGAAAGCCGAAAAATAAAATGATGAAGACGGCGATGATGGCAAAAAGTAAAAAAGTCGGATAAATCAAGGCACCTAAGGTCTTTGATCTTATTTCTGATTGCTTTTCCAAATATTCAGCCAGATAACTTGAAACTTGATGTAGTTTGCCGGCCGTTTCTCCTGACCTTATTAAACTTATGAAAAACTCCGAAAAAACCTTAGGGTACCGGCTAAGGGCTTCGGAGATAGAACTGCCGGCATCTACCATTTCGGTGATGTCCTGTAAAATTAATCTAAATGCCGGCTTGGTGGCTTCTTTAGCTAAAGTATTTAAGGCACTGATCAGGGGGACATCGGCCTCAATCAAAACGGCAAATTGTCTGGCAAAAAAAACCACATCTCGGCTTGATGGTTTTATGAAAAAGGTTTTA
>CAYHZG010000027.1:5043-6146 GCA_964361105.1 uncultured Candidatus Saccharibacteria bacterium | reverse complement strand
GTTTTGGGCTCGGAGTTAAAAAGAAAAAGCGTTATTGCCATTGTCATTGCTTTATTTTTTATTTCTTTATATTTAGCTATCGCTTTTTACAAAATTGGCGGCACAATTAGGCCGTGGATTCTGGCTTTAGGAGCGATTATAGCTTTGATTCATGATTTACTCTTACCAATGGGGCTGTTTGTTTGGCTGGGCCAATTTAAAGACGTGACGATTGATGCATCAATAATTGCGGCGGCTTTAACTATTTTAGGTTATTCCGTAAATGATACAGTAGTTATTTATGACCGAATTAGGGAAAATATAGTAAAAAAAGCAAGTCAGGATTTTAATACTATTGTCCATGAAAGCATTAAGCAAACTATTTCTCGTTCAATTAATACTGGTTTAGCGGCGATTTTAATGATGATTGCAATCTATTTTTTAGGCGGCGAGTCATTAAAGAATTTTTCCCTTGCTTTGATTATCGGCATTGCTTCTGGAGCTTATTCGTCTATTTTTGTAGCGAGCCCGATTTTGATGATGTTGCATAGAAAACAGCAAAGGCCGTCTTAGACGGCCTTTGGGAGAGGGAATTCGGCCAGGTGGAGTTCGGCCGAAATGATTACTTTGGCCATAGCGGCCTGAAACAGCAACGTCTTCCGTTGATAGGCAAAAGATTCGTCGCCTTCACTGGTATCAGGCCTTGCAAGGTAGAAAGTGAGCATCAACTCTTCACCTCCTTTTTCTTTAAACTCCGGCGGCCGGTCTTTTCGAATGAGCTCTATGTGTATGGAGGCCACCTCCCTGATGGCCACTGACTGATCTGCTGTGAAAACGACAATTAGTTTATCGTCTGGCATTTTTCACCCCCAATCCCGCCACGATTTTTTTAAACTTTTCCCCGCGCTCTCCATAGCCCGAAAACATGTCAAAACTTGCCGCGGCCGGAGATAAAAGGACCACCTCATTTTTACCAGCATTTTTATAAAGAGTCAAGACAGCATCTTTTAAATTTTTAAATTTTCTTGCCTTTTTATTACTGATTATTTTATACAGTTTGTTTTTTATTTGTCCGATTAAGGCGATGCTTTTTGCATTTTTTGTGTTAGTAGATATGTATTTTG
>CAYHZG010000027.1:0-4943 GCA_964361105.1 uncultured Candidatus Saccharibacteria bacterium | reverse complement strand
TGGATTGGTTCTTTGAAAGATTTTAAGGCGGCTAAAGTCGCATCAGGATTGGTTGCGGCAGAATCATTATAAAAAGATACTCCGTTGATTTTGGCGACAAATTCCAGGCGGTGCTCAACACCCTTAAAAGTTTTAACCGCTTTAAACATTTTTTCTTTGGGCACTCTGAAAATTTTCCCGACTTCAACGGCTAAAGCAATATTTTCAAGGTTGTGCCGGCCGATTAATTTTGTCCTGAAAGGCAAAGGAGTAGGAAATAATTTTTTGCCCAGGCCGATATTTTTTGTTTTTGCCTTAAGTGACGGATGGAGGATAGCAAAGTCCCCACGCTCTTGGCGTTTAATAATGTTCATCTTGGCCTTAAAATATTCTCCGGCGTTTTGATGGGTAGAAGGGGCGAATTTTCCAGAAGGGTCAAGATGGTCCAAAGTTATATTGGTTATTACGGCAATATGCGGACTTTTATGAAGATCCTGGAGCTGGAAGCTTGAAAGTTCAAATACAACTAAAGAATCTTTTTTCAGTTTAGGCAAAATATCCAAAGCCGGCTTACCGATGTTGCCGGCCAGAAATACCTTCTTTCCGTACTTGCTTTTTAGAATTTGATAAATTAGAGAAGTAGTTGTTGTTTTTCCTTTAGTTCCGGTAATGCCGACTATTTTTGTGGGGCATAAATCAAAAAATAACTTAATATGGCTTGAAACAATCACTTCATTTTTTTCAGCGGCCAAAAGTTTAGGATGCAGTCTGGGAAAGCCAGGGGTCCTGAAAATCAAGTCAAAATCTTGAAGTTTATTGAGATAATTTTTATTAAGTTTAGCGTCCAAAACTCGGCTTTTTATTTTAAGCCTTTTTAAGAATCTTAGAGTAGATAATCCCTCTTTGCCTAATCCCAAAATCGCTATTTTTTTACTTTTTAATTGTTTTACACTATTACTTGACACCATTTTAATTGAATGCTATTATAATTGGCAGTGAAGCAGAAATGGAAATTTATTTACATTTATGCCGAACGAACCAATTATATGCCTTCTTAGGCATATAATTCCAATATGTTAAATGAGCAAGAAAAAAACAATTTCACCAACTCTATATCAGAGGTTTTAAAATTTTTGAATTCGCGAAGCCAGGACATAGTTTCAAGGAGATTTGGCCTTAAAACCGGCAATATTGAAACCCTAGAATCAATCGGCAAAAAGTATAAAATTACCAGAGAGCGAGTTCGCCAGATTGAAGAAGCGGCCTTAAGAGAACTAAGGAAAAATTTTGAAACTTTTAATTTAAAAGACCAGGTCTCCAAAATAAAGACAATTCTTTCAAGCTATGGCAATACCGCCAGGGAGGATTTTTTGTTCCACGAATTTTCGGGCACCCAGGGTTATAACAAAGTTAATGCCGCCTTGGCTTTTTTGATGACCATATCAAATAATTTTGAATATCATCCGGAAGACGAGGCTCACTTTAGCACCTGGACAGTTAAAGATCCTTTTTATTTTGAGAGGGCCAAGGAAACGGCTGAAAAATTAATCCAAAACTTCAAAAAACAAAATTCGGTTATTTCAGAGTCCGAACTGGTACCATTTTTCAACAAGGCTTCTCAAGAAAACATAACTGATCGAAAAATCATTCTTTCTTACTTAAATTTAAGCAAATTAATAGGCAAAAACTCTTTTGACCAGTGGGGATTGACCCATTGGCCCGAAATCAGGCCAAAAGGAATAAAAGACAAGGCCTACTTGGTTTTAAAAATGGCAACCAAACCCATTCATTTCAGGGAAATTGCCACTTTGATAAACGGCCACAGATTTGATTCAAAAAAGGCAAATTTTCAGACCGTTCATAACGAGCTGATAAAGGACAAGAGATTTGTTCTGGTTGGCCGCGGTCTTTACGCCCTTTCAGAATGGGGTTTTGAAGCCGGCACGGTCAAGGATGTTTTGATTAATCTTTTAAAAAAGCATGGACCGATGGCCAGGGAAAAAATCATCGCCAAAACCAGCGAAGTCAGATTCGTTAAACCCAATACAATTCTCTTGAATTTGCAGGACAAAAAACTCTTTAAAAAAGATGAGAAAGGATTTTACGGTTTGGTTGGGAGGGCCTAATGTTGTATACTATTTTTAATGCCTTTGGATTTTCAGCTTCTCCAGACCTTTAGTGATTTGGAACTTATAATTTCTCTTTTGGCGTCTTTTAAATGGATTGTTTTGCCGATTCTGGCATTTTTTGCCCTTTTGATTGTTCGAGAAACTCTTCTTTTTTCCTCCCAGTCAAAGTATAAAAGCAAAATAGAATGGGATATTTTTGAGATAAGAGTCCCCCGGGAAATAAAAAAAGGCCCCAAGGCAATGGAGCAATTTTTTGTTTCTCTCTGGACGCTTTTTAATATCCCGACTGGCTGGAAAGAAAAATATATTGATGGCGAAGTTACTCGTTGGCACAGTTTTGAAATTGTCGGAAGCGGCGGAACAATTCATTTCTACATAAGAACTCCAAAGATATTGCGCCATTCGGTTGAGTCAATGCTTTACGCTCAGTATCCGGATATTGAGATAACCGATGCGGAAGATTATACTTTAGAACTCCCAAATACTTTAGAGGAGCTTAAAAAGATTGGCTATGATTTGTTCGGCACCGAGATAAAACTAAAAAATCCGGCTCCTAACCCCATCAATACTTATATGGCTTTTGAAGAAAAGGGCGGCGAAGAAAGAATCATTGATCCGATTTCAGTGATTTTGGAGCTTTTATCTAAACTCCGGCCGGAAGAAAAAGCGTGGATTCAGTTGATTGTCAGGCCAGTAACCGAATGGCAAAAAGAAGGCGAAGAAGTAATGAAAGAGATAAGAGAGAAAGCAATACTCAAACCCCCTGCCCGGCCCGGCGTGCCACAACCGACTATTTCTCTTTCTTTACTGACTCCAGCCGAAGAAGAAAAATTGAAAGCCGTGAGCCGCAAGGTTTCCAAACAGGGATTTGATACTCTGATAAGACATTTATATTTGGCTCCGAAAGATATTTTCAATAGAAATATGTGGAAAAATTTGACTGCTTATTTTAACCAGTATAGTTCTTCTCTGAATTATTTTACTCTCAATATCAAATCGCTTACCTCGGCCCGCTGGTATAAATGGCCATATATTTTTCCAAAAAGACGGGTTGAATCGAAAAAGAGAAAGCTCCTATATCGTTATAAAACAAGATATATTCCAGAAGAGACATTTATCGGCCGCTTAAGTGATCCAAACAGGGTGAATATGGATAAAAAGTCCTCCACTTCAATCTTAAATACTGAAGAACTGGCCACGTTGTATCATCCGCCGACCAATGTGGTTTTAACCGCGCCGACTCTGGATCGGATAGAAAGCAAAAAAGTCAGCCCACCCGGCTACGTGCCCTATGAATAACATTACTTATTTCGCTAAAACTAATTTCCGAGGACAGGATCGTATTTTTGGCGTTAAAGAAAAAGACCGGCTCCAGCACATGTATATTATCGGTCAAACCGGCACCGGCAAAACCACTCTTTTAAAAAACTTGGCCATTCAGGATATAAAATCCGGCCGGGGACTGGCCGTGATTGACCCTCACGGAGAATTTGTTGATGACTTACTGGATTCAATCCCAGAGGAGCGGATTCGAGATACCATTTATTTCAATCCGGTTGATACGCAGTATCCCATTGGTTTCAATGTTCTGGAAGTTAAAGATCCGGAACACAAGCACCTGGTTGCCTCGGGCTTAATGGCGATTTTCACTAAAATCTGGGCTAATGTCTGGTCAGCCAGAATGGAATACATTTTAGATAATTGCGTGATGGCTCTTTTGGATACTCCTGGTAGCACCTTAATGGGCATCCCTCGGCTTTTGGTGGATAAGGATTTTCGCAAGTATATTGTTTCTAACATTAAAGACCCGGTGGTCAGGTCTTTTTGGGTTACCGAATACGAGTCATGGGAGCCAAGATTTAGAAATGAAGCCATTGTCCCGATTCAAAACAAAGTCGGCCAGTTCCTGGCTACTAAAATGATAAGAAATATTGTCGGCCAGTCTAAAAGCACGCTGGATATTGAAAGCATAATAGAGAATCGTAAAATTCTTTTGGCTAATGTGTCCAAGGGCCTTATCGGTGAAGACAATTCGGCTCTTCTTGGAGCAATGCTGATAACCAAGATTCAGCTGACCGCCATGGAAAGGGTAAGGACGCCATTAGAAAAGAGGCACCCCTTTTTTCTTTACGTTGACGAAGTTCAAAACTTTGCCACTGATGCCTTTGCCACTATTTTGTCGGAAGCTAGAAAATACGGCCTTGGTTTGATTCTCTCTCATCAATACATCGGGCAACTAATAACCCAAACCTCTACTCGGGTTCGGGATGCTATTTTTGGCAATGTTGGGACCATGATTTCATTCAGAGTCGGCGCCACTGACGCCGAATTTTTGGAAGTTCAGTTCGCTCCTGAAATTATCTCCCAGGATTTTGTAAATCTGCCCAATTACAATATTTACCTAAAGCTTTTAGTTGACGGGATTTCTTCGAGGCCTTTTTCGGCCCTGACTCTGCCGCCGATTCCCCTGGAGTCAAGCATCAGCATCAAAGATTTCATTATTGATTCATCAAGAAAAAAGTATAGCCGACCGGCTAAAGAAGTTGAAGAAGAAATTGAGAAGTGGTCGGCGCCTCTGATGAAACCAGTGTTTTCTAAACCGAAATCTCCGAAGTCGGTTTCAATGATGCCTAAAGAAAAAAGCATATCCTTGAACGACTTGGCTAAACGTGAGCCGGAGAATTTCAAGAGAAAAACCATTGAGCCGGATTTAGAAGGGGTGAGGAAAGCTCTGGAAGCAGTTGAGAAAAAGTAAAATTTGTGTTAATATAAGCTCTCCGCCCATAGCTCAATTGGTAGAGCAATTCCCTTTTAAGGAAGAGGTTCCTGGTTCGA
>CAYHZG010000026.1:0-6256 GCA_964361105.1 uncultured Candidatus Saccharibacteria bacterium | reverse complement strand
ATGAGGGTAAGGGGTGGTAACTCCCTCATTGTCGGCAATTCAAGTAAAGTAACGGAGACTCCATTTACAAGAAGGGCTACCCCTATGAAGAAATTGATATTGCGAGCGCAAGGTTTTTATTTTTTCAAAATCTCTAAATATACTTCTTGCGGTATCTCAACGCGGCCGGTTTCTTTGAGGCGCTCTTTGCCACGTTTTTGTTTTTCTAAAAGTTTCTTCTTTCTGGTCACATCACCACCGTATAAATATCCAGTTACATCTTTCCGACGCGCTTTAATCGTTTCCCGGGCTATTATTTTTCCGCCTATCGCTGCCTGCAAGGCTAAACTGAAAAGTTGGGGCGGCATCACTTCTTTTAGTTTCTCAACCACCCGCTTTCCTTCCTGATAAGCGTTCAGCCGCGGCACAATACGGGAAAACGCCTCAACTGCTTCGCCGCCAATTAAAATATCTAACTTAACCAAGTCAGATTGCTTAAAACCGACAAATTTATAATTCATTGAAGCAAAACCGGAACTCATGCTTTTTAATTTATCGTAAAAATCAATGATTATTTCGGCGAGCGGAGCTTTGTATTTCAAAATCACCGTCTCCGAGCTTAAATAAGATGTTTCAAGATACTCTCCGCGGTACTCCGGCATCAATTTCATTATTTGACCAAGATATTTGGCCGGAGTTAAAATTTCCATTTCAACAAATGGTTCTAAAATGGCTTCGATTTGACTTGGCTCTGGCAATTTCGAAGCCGATCGGATTCCGATTTCTTTATTTTGGATTTTTATCATGTATTCAACCGACGGCGAGGCAATAATCAAATCCAGACTAAAATCCCTCTTCAGCCGCTCTGAAACAATTTCAGTATGAAGCATCCCCAAAAAACCGCACCGAAAACCAGGACCCAAGGCATCCGAATGTTCCGGCTCAAACTGCAAAGACGAATCTTGAAGCTTTAATTTTTCAAGCGAGTCTTTTAAGTAATCAAAATCGTCTGCATTTCTGGGATACAAACTGGCAAAAACAAAAGGACTTGGTTCCTGATAACCTGTTAAGGATGGGGAATTATCATCTGTCAAAGTAATTGTATCACCGACCCTAACCTTGGAAATATCTTTCAAACCTGTAGCAATATAGCCAATTTCTCCGGCTTCCAGTTTTTCTGTTTTAATTAAATCAGGTTTAAAATAGCCGACTTCAATCGCTTCGGCCTTGGCTTTCTGAACCGCAAATTTGATTTTATCCCCGGTTTTAACCGAACCGTTAAAAACCCTGACATAAGCAATTATGCCCTTATAGGTATCAAACTTTGAATCAAAAATAAGAGCCTGCAAAGGCTTGCCTTCCTGCTTAGGCCCCGGAATCTTCTCTATCACCGCTTTTAAAACATCCTCAACTCCAGTCCCGATTTTAGCCGAGATTTTAAAAATTTCCTCTCTTTTTACTCCGGCTAAATTAATTATTTCTTCTTCAACTTTTTCCACTTGGACGTTTGGCAAATCTATCTTATTTATGGCTGGGATTATCTTTAAATTCTGCCTGATGGCAAAGTTATAATTGGAAAGAGTCTGAGCCTGAATCCCTTTAATTCCATCAATCAACAAAATCGCCCCTTCAACCGCCGCTAGAGAGCGGGAAACTTCGTAATAAAAGTCAACATGGCCAGGAGTGTCAATTAAATTCAAAATATAATCCTCGCCTCCTAATTTATATTTCATTCTTACCGGCTGAAGCTTTATGGTAATACCTCTTTCTCTTTCCAAGGGGTGCATGTCTAAAAATTGCTCCTGCATTTTTCTTTTTTCAATTGTTCCGGTCAACTCCAAAAACCGGTCCGCCAAAGTGGACTTGCCTGCGTCAATGTGAGCGATAATGCAGAAGTTTCGGATATTACTCAAGAGTTATATTTTTATCCGAATAGAAACTTTCGTCAAACAGAATTTTACTATTGAGAATCAATTTAAAATTGCTTTTTAGTCCCGGCTGTTTTTGAATATAGATTCCGCTATATTCAGGAGTTTGGTACTTTATTTTAACCGTTTTGGTCTGGCCAGGTTCAACAATCATCCAAAAAGCAATAACTTTTTTGCCGCCCTCATAAAAAATTTCCACATTACCCAATTTTTTTATCCTTGATTCGTACCTTTCCAAATCAGGATCGGAAACAAATCCCTGCCCACGATAATCCAATAAAGGACTGACTTCAAAAAAATCCTCTCCGCTTAAATTGATTAAAGCCGCGTCTTCGGGCAACAAAACTCTGACGTAGTCATTATTTCTTTTGTTATAAAAGCCGAATTCGCCGCCCTTATGCGACCTTTCAATTTCCAAAGTATGGATCAAATTGTTTTCTTTGTCTTTTTCCACGTTTAAAGAAACAAAATTATCAATCACGGCATCGGTTTTTGAACCCATGACGTTTGAATGGGTAATCATTAAATAATCCGAATCGGACTCCTTGATTTCCCCGGCAAAACCATTTGATAAAGCGAAATTTTCCAGGCGATTGTCGACAAAATAAGCTAGGATGTCTTTCTTTTCCACTCCCGAAACCAATAAGGCAAAAACCTTAACCCAACCTTCTTTATCCAGGATTGATAAACGTTCAAGAAGTATGGGCGCAAATTCAACTAAGATTTCTTTAGGCTGATTTTTACCTTTAGTTCTTTCATACTCCACCTCTTTTTGGACCTCGGAAATAAAGTTGTCAGAATTTAGAAAGAGGCCGAATTCCGGCATCTCAATCGGTCCGGTTATTTTCAGAATTTCAGGAATTAAGCCAACATTTATAGCTATCACCCCGTCAACTAAAATTCTTGTGTCTTTGTAATAGAACTCAGCGACTTTTTTGGCTGATGTTCGAAAATCAATAAACCAGTTGGCATCGCGCATCCCCCAGTTGGGCGTAGCTCGCTGCAAGGGCCTAGGCGGGATTATCTTTTCTTTCATCTGGCCGTCGGGATTATAAATATCATCAACTAAAAACTTCGTCATCACCCCTTTATCAAACTCAACCAAGGCATAAGAACCGGGGAAACCGCCGGTTGGTCTTAATTCGGAACTATTCTGAAAAAGAAAAACATATCTTTGAGGACTCGACTGACCAAGCATTACCATCAGAGCTTCTGAATAGTCAATAGCTTTTTCTATAAAACCGCTGAATTCCGGCAAATGGGTTTTAAATTCTTCGATTTTATTTCTTTCCGACTCTGGAATCAGGCTGCTATCAGAATCAGAAATCAAACTGCCGGCTCGGTTAAGATTTCTTGAGGCCTGAATCAAATTGAGGCGAAATTGTCTTAAAACTTCAAGGATATTTGTCTGGCTTTCTGGTTGGATAATCGAAATCAGATTTACCCCTGAAATTTTTTCAAGGGCGCTAGCCAAATCCAAACCGGCTTCCGAAATCAGCTCTCCGGCTTCCACCAAATTTGAAGTATTCGAAACCCCGCCCAGAAAGACTTTGTCTAAAACTTTAAAGACCGAACTGGCTTTTTTGAGATCCTCATGTATCAGTTCAAAATTTTTGGCGGCCAGAGTAAAAGAACTGGCGGCTTCTAAAAAGTCAAACTCAGAAATATTGTCCTGGACCGAACTTAAATTCAGATAGGCCTGATTGCTTCTCTGTAAGATATTATTTTTAAAATTCAGCAACTTAACTGAAAGAAAAGCAAAAACAAAAGCCACGGCGATGCCTGAAACAAAGTAAATCAAAAATTTTGAGGCCTTTTTTTCTGCTACCTGGTAAGAAGTGTCCGTCATTTCGCTTTTATCTTTGGGCTGGGTTCTTAAAAAACTGGCTAACGCCGTGTCTATTTCTTTTCCGGCCATAGAAAGATCTAGGGTTTGGGGTTCTTTTCTGTAAGCTGGCTGGGTAGCATCCGGGGCCCAAGGCAGATATGGCGGTGGCTCTAGTAACTTTGTCCCCTCCTTTTCTCCGATGGTTTTTCCTGGAGAAATAGAAAACATTTTTGAAAATTCCTTTCTGAATTTATCCAGATTTTCACTACTTTCATTTTTATCTTTTCCCGGTGTCAAATGAAACGTATGCCGGGGCCTAAGAAAAACTGAGGGCTTAATTAATTGCCCGCCAAATGACTCAAGTTCTTTATTGAGGTCAACACTTTCGGCTAAGGTAGTCTGAAGTTCTTGTAAAACCGTTTCTTTTTCCTTTAAATGGTGAGGAATAATCAATTTTTCTTTATCTGAACTTAAGTTGATAACCGACTTAAGATTATTTATAAATTCAAAATTAACCCTTTTAGTTACCGGGTCGATCGGTCTAACGTCAAAAAGAGCAAAAGTGATATTTTGCTTGGGCACCAAGTATATTATAATTGAGAACGAGGATGATTGAAAGAAATTTCAGTTCATCCAAGTGAACCAATTATATGGATTCTTATCCATATAACAAATTTTTAGACACTTAGAATTGTTAATAAAAAGCGGAACGGCCCTTATCTTATTTGATAAGGGCCGTTAAGGAAGGGAGGGAGTTGGCCGGGTCTTTGAATAATCTTCTCAAAACCGAGTCAGTGATTTTTGGGAAGATAAATCCAATTACCGAAGTCAGAACTACCACGGTTAGAGCAGCTGCAGTTGACAAGCCGGCGGCTTTCAGCGAAAAAATAGCCGTCGCAGAACAGCATAGCCACAGCACTATCCCAACCCTCCTTTGTTCAAAGTACACGACCGAATTCAATGACATCAGCCATGCCCAGCCAAAAATCATGGCCAAAAGCGGAGCTGAAATGAACCAAAAAATATTCATCTGCCACCTCCTTTTTTAAAAATACCACCCTTTATAAATTATGTCAAGTCGACTATTAACTTCCGAATTTTACTTTTAAAAATTTCTTTATCAAATTTTTGAGCATTTTCCTTTATTTTTTGGGAATTAAATTTTTTATCGTCAAATGTTTTAATCGCACTGACCATTGATTCTAATGTTTGCTCATTAAAAAATAATCCGTTTTCATTTTCTATTACTGTTTCTTCTGCTCCGCCAGCCCGATAAGCAATCACTGGCCGGCCAGATGCCATTGCTTCAACTGGCACGATGCCAAAGTCTTCTTCTTGGGGGAAAATTAAGGCCTTGCAATTGGTGTAGTACTTAGGCAGTTCCGAATCAGAAACCCGGCCCAGAAACTTTATATTTCTAACTCTAAATTTATTCATCAATTTAAACTTACTATATAACGGCCGGTCACCAATAATTAATAATTGTTCTTGGGGTAAATTGCTAAATGCTTCAATCGCAATATCAAATCTTTTATATGGCACCATCCGACCGACCATGAGGAAATAAGACTTTTTATTTTCAGAGATATGAAACTTTTCTGTATCTATCGGTGGGTAAATAACTTCTGACTCGCGGTTATAGTATTTTTTAATTCTTTGCTGGACGTTCTTGGAATCGGCAATAAAAAAATCAGGTCTTTGAGCGGCTTGATAATCCCATTTTCTAAGATAATTTAAAATTAACTGCGAAAATGGTTTTAGGGGTAGTCCAGGGTTATGCCAAAGATAGCGGGTCGGAGTTAAACAATAACAAATGTGTTTGATGCTTGGTTTAGTGATTATTCCTTTGCCGTAAGAATGGGAAACCGAAATCACCATGTCAAAACCAGACAAATCGAACTGCTCAATAGCCAAAGGCATTAGCCAAATTAGGCCGCGAAAATACTTTTTTGAGCCCGGGATTTTTTGTAAAAAAGAAGTATGGATTTTACGGTCCTTAAAAACTCCGCCACTGCCCTTCTCATCGTAGATTAAAGTAAAAATCGGCGCCTCTGGAAAGAACTCACACAAGGCGCTTAAAACCCGTTCCCCTCCCCCAAACTGGGTCAAGTAGTCGTGAACTAAAGCGATACGCATAGCTGTTTGCCTTTCTGGGCAAACCCGGGGCATTTTTACGGCTCGCCGGTACGCTCGCCTAAAATGCCCGTGAGAGTGCTATTCATAGCACTCTCACCCTTCAGGCCTGTCCTTCAAAACCTTTAAGAGTGTTTTAGCTAAAATTTTGAAATCAAGCAATAATGATTGACTTTTTAAATACTCCTGCTCTAAAGCCATTTCTTCTTCAAAATTAAGGTGAGGATTATAAAGCCGCGGCAAAGAGGTAATCCCAGCTTTGGCGGCAATTACTTCTGGATAGTCACTTTTATACAACACCACCTCTTCCGACTCATGAGGTCTCGGTCCGACCAAACTTATGTCTCCTTTTAAAACATTAATCAGCGACGGTAGTTCATCCAAATAA
>CAYHZG010000025.1:0-7400 GCA_964361105.1 uncultured Candidatus Saccharibacteria bacterium | reverse complement strand
ACTCGAACCTACAACCCACTCGTTAACAGCGAGGCGCTCTACCATTGAGCTACCGGGGAATATTCAATTGTTAAACTCTAAAAAATAATACCTCAATTTACCACTAAAATCAATTGTGATACAATACCGGTAATGCCCAAAAGAAAATTGTTCAGCTACTTCATCAGAAACTTCACCATTGTTTTGTCGCTGGTTTTAATCTGGCGGGGGATTTGGTACACGCTTGATTATATAGATAGAATATTTTTCGGCACTCATGTCCTTACTGCTATCGGCGGGATCATTTTAGGAATAATTCTTCTCTATCTACCCGACAAAGATCTGAAAGAAATTGAGAAATTGTAAAAAAAAATCCCTCAACAGTACAACTTCGAAAACCCAGCCCATAGGGATTATGGGCTGTGGTTGAGAAGCTCTAATAATCCTTCAACTTCTCAACCTTGTGATGCTGGCGGATTTTATCCAAAGCCTTGGCTTCAATCTGACGGATTCTTTCTCGGGTGACGCCAAAAACCTTACCTACTTCTTCAAGAGTGTGGGTTACGCCGTCTTTCAAACCAAACCTCATTTCCAAAATCTTCTGCTCGCGAGGAGTTAACTCGTCAATTATCTCATCCAGATGGTCTTTCAAAATCCGGCGCGAGGCAGACATCTGGGGCGTGACGCTATCTTCGTCCGGCACAAAATCAGCCAAAACACTGTCTTCATCTTCACCCCCTATCGGCACTTCCAAAGAAACGGTATCTTGAGAAATTTTTTGGATGTGGCGAACCTTTTCCACACTCAAACTCATTTCCGCGGCAATCTCTTCGGGCAATGGCTCGCGGCCTAAATCCTGAACAAGTCGCCTGACCACCTGCTGATACTGATTAATCGTCTCAACCATATGAACCGGAATTCTAATAGTCCTGGCCTGGTCAGCCAAGGCCCGGGTGATGGCCTGGCGAATCCACCAAGTGGCATAAGTTGAAAATTTAAAACCTCTCTTGTAGTCAAATTTTTCTACGGCCCGAAAAAGACCCAAGTTTCCCTCCTGAATCAAGTCAAGCAAAGTCAAGTTGGGCGAACGACCAATGTATTTTTTGGCAATTGAAACCACCAGACGCAAATTTGACTGAATCAATCTTTGCTTAGCTGATTCATCGCCTATCAAGATTTTCTTGGCCAAATCCACTTCATCTTCTCGCTTTAAAAGCGGATATCGACCGATCTCCCTCAAATAGAGCTGAACCGAATCGGCGCCCAGTTCTGAAACCTCCTTTTCCAGGGCTTTATCTTTCTCAAATGATTTAATCTTTTCCTCTTCCAGAACCTTGCCGCTTTCAATGATATTGATATTGCTTGACTCAAGCCGCTCATAAAGTTTTTCCAAACCAATGATGTCTTTTTCAATCTCCGGAAAGTTCTGTAAAATTTCGGCTTCGGTCACAAAGCCGCGATGCCGGCTTTTGGTAATAAGCTGGTTTATTTTATCCTCGTGAAAAAGCCCGGCCGCTTTTTTGGGCCTGCCCCGCCGCCCCTGGGGTTTTAATTCTTTTTTTATTTTCGCCCTAAGTTTTTTGAATTTTTTGCGCCTTAAAACAGCCTTTCTTTTCAGGCTTTTCTTTCTTGCCTTTTTAATTTTGACTTTCTTCTTTCGTTTCATAAAACAAATTCAATTAAGAGAAGACAATTTATTTGAGAATTTTTGAACCTGCTGAAGGAGGGGCGATACTTCCTCTTGGTTTTTCGCCTCTTTGATTTTAATCTCTAAATCCTTAATTTTTCCCAAAATAAGTTCCTTTTTCAAACTCTTAATGAGTCGGGAAATTTCATTTTCCAAGTCCTTTTCTTCAAGGTCGCCGAAGTACTCGTCTGACTTAAATTTTATCAGCTCAAGGCGCAAGTTATCCTCATAAGAAAACGGCTGACTAAACAAGGTCTCACCCATTTTCAGCCGCTCAAAAACACTATTATATAGTTTGTCCTGGAAAATTTCAAACTCTTCCGGATTAAGCTCTTCTGATTTTTGAGGCATTTTTAAAAGCAGGGCCAAAAGGGTTTCTTCTAACAGAAGACGAGGCGAAGGCTCAAGATTTTCAAACTCTTTTTCCGTTTCCTGCCGCCTAACCCCGGTTTTGGTTTCGGCCATGGCTTTAACCAAAACTTTTTGGTCAACTTTTAATTTCTGGCTCAACTCATCCAGCCAATGAGCCTGTTCAACCTTATTTTCTACTAACTTAATCATTGGCAGGACTTCAAGACTTATGTTCTTCTTGCCCAGGGCAGTGGTCGAATCATGATTCTCAAGGGCCTTTACAATGTAAAATTTAATGATTGGCTGACTTTTGGCTGAAGTCGCTATCCATTCCTTTGGGTTTTCTTTAATTAAATCAGCCGGATCTTTAGCCGAAATATTCGCTACGCCGATGTTGAATCCTTGCGACAAAGCCAAATCAATCCCCCGCTTGGTCGCGGTTTCACCGGCTGAATCCTCGTCAAAACATAAATCAAGATTCTGGGTGTAGCGTTTTAAAATTCTTAAGTGCTGATTAGTTAAAGCCGTGCCCGAAGAGGCAACCACATTTTTAACTCCGGCCTGATGAGACATAATCACATCCATATTGCCCTCAACCGCAATTACCCGATTACTTTTGCGGATATCCATTTTGGCTTTGTCCAAACCGTAAAGAACTTTGCTTTTATCATAAATCAGAGTTTGGGGTGTATTAATATATTTGCCTCCTTCAATTTCACCAGTAAGTTGCTCAAAAATTCTCCCGGTGAATCCAACCACCTGTGAATTTATATCTGAAATCGGAAACATTATCCGGCCGCGGAAACGATCGTAATAGTTGCCCTCTTCTTTTTTCACACTTAAACCAGCCGCGTAAATTTCCTTTTCTGAAAAACCGGCGTTTTTCAGAAAAGATTTCAAGGAATTCCAGGTATTGGGCGCGTAGCCAAGCCGCCACTGGCTTATAGTCTCGTTTTTTAGGCCTCTCTCTTTCAAATACTCTAATGCCTTTTTCCCATTCTCCGATTCTCCGAGTTGTTTCTCAAAAAATTTCGCGGCCAGCTCGGAAACTTCATAAAGTTTTGTTTTCTCGCTGACCGCTTCTCTGTTAAAATGCTTCAATTGAATTCCGGCCCGCTTGGCCAGGCGTTCAAGCGCTTCTTTAAATTCTAACCCTTCAATCTGCATCAAAAATTTAAAAGCGTCACCGCCCAAGGAACAGCCGAAACAATGCCAGATCTGACGCGAAGGCGAAACCATAAACGAAGGAGTTTTTTCATTATGGAAAGGACAAAGACCCTTGTAATTCATTCCGGCTTTCTGGAGCCGCAGATAGCTCTGAATTAATTCAACAATATCAATTCGTTCTTTAATTTGCTCAAGGTCAGTCATTTAAGTTCGCTGAATTTTACTACATTATCCTTGCCCCGGTCGTGCTTAGCTACATACATCGCTTTATCGGCTAATTTAACCAGACTTTCAAGGTCAAACTCGTCTTTTAACTCAGCTACACCGATACTTACCGTTATTGTTTCTTTGCCGGCTTTTACCCGACTCTTAACTGCTTTTCTTATTTCCTCAGCTTTTCGAAAAGCATCGTTTTCGTGAGAACCAACTAGGGCTACGACTAGTTCTTCGCCGCCCCAGCGACCGATAAAATCAATGTCCCTGACTTTCTGTCGGATTATTTGGGAAACCTGCTGAAGAACCTGGTCACCAATCTTATGGCCATGAGTATCGTTGAGTTTTTTAAAATTATCAATATCGAAAAAAAGAATACTAATTGAATCTATATAAAAATGCTTTCTCGCTTCTGGATTTTCTTTAGCAAAAGAAACATCTTTAATTAAATGGGTGACTTCTTCTTCAAATCCCCGGCGATTATAAAGGCCGGTCAGCGGGTCTTTGGTAACCAGGCCTCTCAATTGCTTAATCTCAAAATCTTTTTTATGAAGCTCTTGTTTTAATTGCTTAAGTTCTTGAGTCATAAGTTTGGCAAAATTATAACAGGAAATTTTTAAAAAGAAAAAGGCCCTTGCGGCTAGGAAAGCGTAAGGGCTTTGGTGGACGTCTAACTGGTGAAAGAACGAACCGGGCGGGGCTGCTGGGTCATGACAAGATTTCTGCCATGAAAGCTAGTCCCGCCCGGGCTGCTGCCCTGTTGTGCCTTATGTTGAGATTCGGCCCCGTCCTCAAGGACCGGGAGTCGGGTGATTCTCTCCTCAGGCAACGCAGGGGCAACACTTGAAATCCTGAAGCACAGAATTCCTTGACTTTGGTCCGTTTCCGGACCATTCCCCTTTTTCTGTCCTTCAGTGTCTCAAGTCTTGATGATTTCGCCTGCGCGACACATGGCGGCAACAAGCCGAGTCTGGTTTGCTTCCTCTGTGATGATATCGTCTTCCGGGTACCATGTTCGGTGCCCCCAGGAGTCATCACGGATCAGCAACCCTTTTTTGTTGGGGTTGCCGCCAATTACCTGTACTTCTCTCCCTTCTTTTGTCTTGGCCGGTATTGAGATACTAAACAAGACAGAATTGAAACGAACTTCTCGTTCAGGTATTCGTGAAATGAGAATAGGCACCATTGGTCACTCCGACGAAACTGACGTTGATAAGAGAAAGGTGGGATAGCGACTCTCTTATCAGGCGGGTGGCGGACGAATATGTCTCACCCCATTCGGCCTCCTTTCTTCCCAGGTTCAGATTCCCCAGAAAACGATCAAAATGGAAGGTACGTACTTTAATTATAAACGGTGACAACTAATCAGTCAATCCCGCTACCAAGAAAGTTTTTGGGGAAAGTTCAGATTAGGATTAGCGAGGGAATAAGAAAGACGAAAACTTTCTTAGGAAAGAACCGACAGTCGTATTAAAAAAATAGGTGGTTTAATAAATATCATGTGCGCCTATGCTGTAAAATCTAATCTTGTCTTCGTTAATAAAGTCAAAAATAATTCGGTACTGATAATTTATTGAAAAAGCCCAGAATTCACTAAGCTCACCATGGAGTTTATGAGTTTTAAGTTTTGGGTCAAACGGATTTTTTCGGAATATTTCTTCTTTCTTTTCGGCTAGTAATTTAATCTCTTCGGGTAGTTTCTTAAATTGTTGCCTAAATTTAGAGTAATAAAAAATTACCATTCTCTATCTCAGGTCTTTTAAAGATTTAAGGATTTTCCAGTTTTTTCTTCTATCAAAGTTATTTCTAGCTTTTTTTAGTTCTTCTGCTAATTCGTGAGTGCGTAAAAGGTGACGAAAAAATTCGCTTATACTAGCATAGTTGCCAGTTTTAACTTCTTGTTGCACCTTTTTGGTTAATTCTGGAGGCAGAGATATATTAATAATGTTTCTCATGGTTGTAATAATTTGTATTACAATATTAGCAGAGATAGGAAAGTTGTCAAGGCGGGGAGTAGTAGACGATGTTAGAACCTGTTTTAAGGCGGCCACTACACGATTATTCATCCCAAGCTTATCGTTAAACCTTGCGAAAATCAATTAAAATTACTTTACCCCACCCCGCCACTCACTATTCTATAATGTCTTTATCCTTTGATAGTTCAAGAACTTGAGTATTGTCAAAATAGTAAGTTTTTAACGATGTTTCCCAATCAATACCGTGATAAACGGCTCTAATTATTTTGCCAATATCGCCGTGGCAAACAAGGAGTATGTTTTGGTTAGAGTGCCTCTGCTCAATTTCAGAATAAAATATCTTGGCTCTTTCTAATAATGATGGAAAATCCTCAGCTCCCTCAACCTCCAAAAAATAAGTAATTTTTTCAGTTTTCAGAACCTTGTCTGTGTATTTGAGAATATCAGCTACAGGTTTTCCTGTTAAAACACCAAAATCTCTTTCAATAAGATGATTATCCAAAACAACCTCATCTACCTTTAATTCATCAGCGACAATACGAGCTGTTTCATAAGCACGCTTTAATGGCGAGGCGTATATAATATCAATGTTGTTGTCTTTTAGTTTTTGAGCGGCAATCTTGGCTTGTTGTCGGCCAAGTTCTGTAAGCGGAGTATCACGATGGCCGTTTAGGATGCCAGCCGCATTATCCTCATCTTGGCCGTGCCGCATTATAAAAATGTTGTTATTCATTCTTTGATAATTTTTGGCATTTATATGGCAAATACTTTGAACTTCGTCTGCCAAATATGTTTTGGTCTCCAAAGAACCCGTGCAGAAAGTAGGCGTTTGATTTTAATAATTCAGTAGTTTCTTTAAGCTCTTTAATCTTTGAATAATCGGTTATTTTACGGATATTTAGTAAAAAGAAAACTTGTTCAACTCCAATTTTTTTAGCTTCTTCAATATCCCACGGCAAATCATTAGTATACATTTCGTGGAGGTCAATCCCTCTTACCCTCAAAGCTTTGAAATCTATATTGTATGCACCATTAGCTTTTACAAAATCTCTAATTTCAAAATCACGTTCATCGTTATCGTAGTCCAAGTCAATTGCTGGATTTGCCACTAAACGTATTTTTCTTTTTTCAAGAAGTTCGTGAGGAATATGAATGGCAACCATAATTACTAAATCATCATCTGCCCTGAAAGCACGATGGATTTGAAGAGTATCGTTGGCTAAACAAAATACTGGTAAACCCTTTACTACTCTTTCTTGAGGTTGAGTCCAAAAAAGCGGATTATTCTTAATCTGGCCTCTCTGGTTTATATAATTTTCGTTTTTATATAAATCCAAAATCCTTTCTTGCTCATAGTTGAGAATGGCAAAACCGTGATTATAAATAGCTTCATACAATCGCTTGTATGTAGGAAATCTTATTGCCCGAAAAAGTGTTAAACAATTCTTGATAGATAAAGATTGCAAACCAGCAAGAATGTCTAAGCCCACAATCTCATTGAGTAATCCTTTGTGTTTAGGAAAATCAACTTCTGAAAACTTTAGTTTATCTTTTAAGGAGACATTTTCTTCAAGCAACTTGTTAATCAAAAAAGCGGGCATTGCTTGATTGGTGGTTAGGTTTCCGCTGGGCTTTTTTAATTGTTCTTTCCAGTTTTCTATATTCATATTATTCAATAAAACCGCCGTGGTAGTAGCATTTGTAGACCAATACGCCTGCTCGGTATATTTCTTCTGTGCCAGTAAAACGGTTCAGCTCACCTTCCACGGCATTCGTATATTCCCAGTCATCTTTTTGATAGTTTTTACCGCCACGCACAGGGATAATATCAGAGTATTCTTGCATTAGAGCTTCTCTTAAAAACCCGTATAGTTCTTTTTCGTTCGTTGTTTCAGAAAGGATAAAACCATAGTAGTTCATTCCCCAAACTGGCTCATTATCTTTATAAACCACTTCTTCGCCTATAAAATCCCGACTGCCAAAATATGTGTCGTGATAAATCAAATTGCCTTTCTCAAAATGATAAT
>CAYHZG010000024.1:0-7467 GCA_964361105.1 uncultured Candidatus Saccharibacteria bacterium | reverse complement strand
TAGGATATAGTTATGACTGAATTTTTAAAACGACACTCTCTAAGAGGCAAGACTGCTTGGATAACCGGCGGAAAACGAATCGGCCAGGAAATTGCCGCGGCTTTGGCCGAGCTGGGTGCGAATTTGGTTATCAGCTACCGGTCGTCAAAAAAAGAGGCTGACCAAACTGTTAGGAAAGTCCAAAAATTTAAAAGAAAAGTTTTATTGATTCAGGCTGATGTAAGTGACCAGGAAAGTGTTGCCTTGGCCGTTAAGAAAATCAAAAATAAGTTCGGCAAATTAGACATTTTGGTTTTATTGGCTTCTATGTTTAAACCGGTAAAGCTGGAAGATATTTCGGATAAGGACTGGGATAGCAACATCGCGGCCCATATCAAAGCTACTTTTTGGTCGGTTCAGTTGGGTTTGTCTTTGATGCGGCCCGGTTCCCATATCATTACCGTGGCTGACCGGACTTCAGTCGGCAAAGTTTATCCTGGCTATCTGCCTTATATCGTGACCAAATCAGCAATCGCCGCAATGACTCGGGCTTTGGCCGTTGAGCTCGGGCCAAGAGGAATTTTTATAAACTCAATCGCGCCCGGGCCGGTTTTAAAACCAGATGACTTAAGTGACAAAGAGTGGCAGGAAATTCGGACCAGTTCAATAATCAAATATCCGATTACCGACAAAGAGGCGGTCCAAGAATTCGTTGACACGATTATACGGCTTTGTTTTGTTCGTTCGTCGGGCAGTATATATCCGTTTGATTTAGGGCATCTTTAAGGGTATTATCTTTTAAAGTGAGAAAGCTTATTTTATTTTTAATTGTTATTACAGCCGGTGTCGCCGGTTTTTATATTTACGATCAGTGGCCGAGAAATCCGGTTGCCCTAAAGCCGGATTTAATCACGGTTGCCGCTCCAAAAATCGGGGATACGGTCAAAAGCCCTTTGGTTATCAGAGGCGAAGCGCGGGGCTATTGGTTTTTTGAAGCCACTTTTCCGGTGGTGCTCACAAACTGGGACGGTCTGATAATCGCCCAGCATTATGCCCAGGCCCAGAGCGAGTGGATGACGACTGATTTTGTTCCGTTTGAAGCAAAGCTTGAATTTGAAAGCCCGGTTTTACCCGGAGCGGACAAGAACCATTTCAGCCGCCGGGGATACTTGATTTTAAAAAAAGATAATCCCTCTGGTTTGCCGGAGTACGATGATTCCCTTGAGATTCCAGTAAGATTTAAATAATGAATCACGAAAATCATCAAAGACATCAAGAGTATTTGGCCGGTGTTCAGCATACTAAAACTACTTTCAAAGATTATGTCCCTCTTATTTTGATTTTTGTTTTTATTGTTGTAGCGGCCGATTTTGAAATCCGGTTTTTCACCAAAAACTATACGACTTTAGAATTTTTTAGAAACTTTATGGGTTTCTTCTTCTTAGTTTTCGGATTCTTTAAAATTATCAGCTGGAAAGATTTTGCCTGGACATATGCTTCATATGATATTATTGCCAAGCGGAGTATGATCTATTCGTATGCTTATCCGGCGATTGAACTTTTGTTGGGGGTTAGTTTTCTCTTAAATTATCAGCCAGTTTTGATAAATAGTATTACTTTAGTTATAATGAGCATCGGTTCAATCGGCGTCACCCAGAATCTTTTATCTAAAAATCAAGTTCAGTGCGCTTGCCTGGGGACATTAATAAAAGTTCCGCTTTCAAAAATTTCGTTGATGGAGGATTTATTGATGGCTGCAATGGCCCTGGTCACTTTAGTTATAATCATATAGGATGCAAATATGAATAACGAATTAAAAAACTTAGCCAAAGTTTTTCTTCTTTTTCTTTTCGTTATCGCCGTTTTTTGGTATGTCAGTGCTTATTCGCGCTCGGTGGTGCCAGAACGTGTCTTCACCGTTTCGGGCGAAGGAAAAGTGGTGACCGTGCCGGATGTGGCTGAAGTGAGTTTTGGGGTTTTGACCGAGGGTGGAAAGAACCTGACCGATTTACAAAAACAAAACACCGAGAAAATCAATCGCATCGTTTCTTATCTGAAAGAAGAGGGGATAGACCAAAAAGACATCAAGACCCAGTACTATAATATTTCTCCTCGTTATCAGTATTTTTCTTGTCCGCCAGGGCCATTGCCGCTTAGGCTAGAAGCTTATCTGGAACTTAGACCCTGCCCGCCGTCGGAAATCATCGGCTACAGTATTAACCAAAGCGTCTTAGTGAAAGTCCGCGATTTAAATAAAGCCGGCGACATTTTAAGCGGCGTGGTTGAGCGGGGAGCCAATACTGTTTCCGGACCTAATTTTACGATTGACGACCCGGATGCTTTGCAAAACGAAGCCCGGGAAAAGGCCATCAAAAAGGCCAAAGAAAAAGCAAAGTCACTGGCCAGGGCCGGCGGTTTCAGGGTTGGGAAATTAGTTTCAATCAGCGAGGGTTTTTCCGGGCCGATTCCTTTAAGATTTGAAACCTTATCCAAAGACGGCACCGGCGGAGGGCCATCAATTGAACCCGGGTCTCAAGAAGTAATTATTAACGTCACTCTTACTTACGAAATAAGATAGAATCCATTAGTCTTTTTTTCTTCTTTTCAAAGCCAGAAGGATAAAAGCTAAAACCAGTAAAGCATCAAGAATTAAGATAGCCGGCGGCATTTCATTGAAGAAATCAAGCATTGAAAGAGGGATTGACCCTATATAAATCCTGCCGCAAAAGCTTGTCAATACCTCTCTTAATATTTTTTGACATTTAATCTTAGGGGGTATAGAGTACAAGAAAGCAATCTATGCTGAAATTAAAAGGCAATAAAACAATTTTTGTTCCAGTTCTTATTTTCGTTTTGGTCTTATTTAGTTCCCCGGCCATATTTTTATCATTTGCCCAAGCGCTCCCGGACTTTGAGGGACTTAAAGAGGATTTAGAACTAAGAGGTTTAGCTAGAGAGTTAAAGAGAGCAGAATTTAATAGAGATGAAATTATTGTAAAGTTTAAAGGCGACCAAAGTTTTAGAAGAATTAAGGTTAGCCAGGGCGAAGTTTTTGAAGAATCTCTTAACCGTTTAAGAAAAAGAGCCGACGTTGAATACGCCGAGCCAAACTATATTGCTCATGCTTTTATGGTTCCTAATGACCCTTACTATCCTTATCAGTGGCATTTTAAACAGATTGGGATGGAGGATGCCTGGAATGTTTCTCAAGGAACCGGGGTTACGGTCGCGGTAATTGACACCGGTGTAGCTTATGAGAATTACAATATTTATTACTTGGCCCCTGATTTAGCCAATACGGTTTTTGTTCCGGGCTATGACTTTGTGAATAACGATACTCATCCTAACGACGATAACAATCATGGCACTCATGTTACTGGAACAGTAGCCCAAAGCACCAATAATAATTTAGGCGTGGCCGGGGTAGCTCATAAGGCCAAAATAATGCCGGTAAAGGTTTTAGACCGGTATGGTTCCGGAACTTATACCGATGTGGCTGACGGCATCAAGTGGGCGGCAGATAACGGCGCTAACGTGATAAATCTTTCTTTGGGCGGAGAGGCCACGGCCACTTATCTGGAGGAGGCGGTAAAGTATGCTTACGAGAAAGGAGTAACCATTGTGGCTGCGGCAGGCAATAGTTCTTCTTCCCAGCCAAGCTATCCGGCCGCTTATGATAGTTACGTTATTTCAGTCGGAGCGGTGAGATATGACAAAAACCTTTCTTATTATTCAAATTACGGGCCGAGCGTTGACGTAGTTGCCCCAGGCGGCGATACCACGGTTGACCAAAACGGAGACGGCTACGGCGATGGGGTGCTTCAACAGACTTTTCAAACTCGGCGGCCTTATAATTTCGCCTATTACTTTTTCCAGGGGACTTCAATGGCTTCTCCTCATGTGGCCGGAGCGGCAGCTTTGTTGATTTCAAATGGAAATGCGGCGACTCCTAACCAAGTGCGGGCTGCGCTTGAAGGGACAGCCGAAGATTTAGGAGTGGCGGGCCGCGATGATACTTTTGGCTGGGGCTTGATTAATCCTTTGGCTGCTTTGGGCTGGAGCGCCCCATCCCCAACTCCAACTCCAACACCGACACCAAGTCCAACTCCGACTCCAACACCAACCCCTTCACCAACTCCAAGCCCTACCCCGACGCCAACGCCTACTCCAACTCCCACCCCCACTCCAGAACCCACCCCCACTCCTACACCTTCACCAACACCTCCAGCCGAGACTGAAGTTTTCTATGACAGCTTTGAAGTTTCAGAATGGAACGGGCTTTGGACCGAAGACAATCAGAATGATTGGTTCCGTTCAAGCCAGCGGGCAACAAACGGCAGCCGTTCGGCCGAGGTTGACGGCTTTGCCAGCGACGCTCTTTTGATTTCAATTCCGATTAACCTTCAAGGCAAAACCAACGCCAAGATAACTTTTAGCTGGCTGATAGAGAGCGGCTTAGATTTAGGCGAGTATCTGGCCTTTGATGTTTCAACCAATGGCGGTTCTACCTGGATTGAAAAAGCAAAACTTTCCGGCGATGTTGATCCTGAAAATGTTTGGCACGGTCAAACTACTAATTTAACCGGCATAAGCAGTCTCCAAATCAGATTTCGCGGCAAGATGTCCGGCTCTTCCGAGGACGCTAATGTTGATCTCGTAAAAGTATTAGCTTATTGAGTTAGTTTTGGCTAAAGTACTCTATCCTATCCAAAGGCCAGGCTCTTAGTAAAGTTTTTCCGACAATAAGAGAGCGGTTAAGCGTTCCCCAACGGCGGGAGTCAGAACTGTGAAACCGGTTATCGCCCAAAACAAAGTACTCGTTTTCGCCTATCTGTACTTTTAAGTTGCCTTCAGTGATTTGACTTGGGTCAAGATAGCTGGACTCGTCTAAAATAAATCCGGTCGGATTTTGATCGTTATAGATCTTTATCTGATTATTTCTTATTTCAATAGTTTCATTGGGCAGGGCAATTATTCTTTTAATAAAAAATTGTTTCGGGTCTTCCGGAAAACGGAAAACTACTACCTCGCCGCGCTCGGGTTTAGAAAACCGGAAGCTTATCTCGTTTATTATCAGGTAGTCGCCGTCTTCAAAAGCGGGCTCCATTGATGCTCCTTTCACAAAAAACGGCTGGGCAATAAAATAACGGATTGGGACAATAATCACCAAAGCCAGAATGGTTATTTTTACAATTTCCCAAAGAAATAAAAAAAAGCTTTGACTTTTTGTTTCCTCTTCCATACATTTAGTATGATATAATAAAATTTAAAAAGTAAAAAGTGAAAATTACCTTCGGTTTAGGCAATCCGGGTAAAGAGTATGAAAACACTCGCCACAACGTCGGGTTTAGAGCAGTTGATTATTTAAATGATAAATACGGCGAGAGTTTTAGCTTTAATAAGAAATTAAATTTGGAAACTTCGGAAATAAATGTAAGTGGTAAAAAATTATTACTTGTGAAACCTCAGACATTTGTTAATAAATCCGGAGAAGCCGTTAAAAAACTAATGGCAAAAAGTAAATTGCGAATAGCTGATTTAATTATTATTCACGACGATCTAGATATTCCTTTTGGTAAAGTTAAAGTTTCTTTCGGAAGAAGTTCGGCCGGCCATAAAGGAATAGACTCAATTATTAGAGCCTTGAAGACCAATAAATTTTATCGTATTAGAGTCGGGACTTTTAATAACCAAATAATGAAAATTAAAAAAATGAAAGGTAAAAAGAAAATAGAGGAAGTAAATAAGTTTGTTATTGGTCCTTTTAGTTCAGACGAGAAATCTAAACTGAATAAATTAATTAAAGAAGCGGCCGAAAAGGCGCTTTTAATATGAAAGAGCCGCAAAAAGTATTTCTAAACGCTCTCAACTGTATTCCCGGTGTTGGTTATGGCAGCTTAAAGAATATTAATGATTATTTTAATAGTGATTTTGAAGCCGGTTTTAAGGCCTCGGAAAGCCGATTAAGATCAGCCGGAATAAAAAATGCGGAGTTAGTTCGAGTTTTAGAAGGCCAGAGGAAGATAAATCCGGAAAAAGAATGGTCTAAGCTTCAGAAAGAGGAGATTAAGATGATTGTTTTTGACGACCCAAAATTTCCTCGGCTTTTAAAACAGATCTCTGACTCACCTCTCCTTTTATATCTGAAAGGCGAATTAAAGAAAGAAGATAGCTTTTGTTTTGGAATAGTCGGAACCCGCTTAGCCACTAATTACGGAAAAGAAACCGCTCATACTATTGGTTTCAAACTTGCTCAAATTGGATTAACCGTGGTCAGCGGAATGGCTACCGGAATTGATACCGAAGCTCATAAAGGCGCTTTAGCCGCCGCCGGCCGGACTATTGCCGTGGTTGCTTCCGGTTTGGATGAAAAGAGTTTATTTCCTCAAGAAAATATAGGATTAGCCAGAAAGATTATTGGAGAGGGTGCCTTGATTTCCGAGCATCCTTTGGGTATGAAGGCGGACCGCGAGAAATTTGTTGCTAGGAACAGAATTATCAGCGGTTTATCTAAAGGAGTTTTAGTGGTTGAGGCGCCATTAAGGTCAGGCGCTTTAATTACGGCCCGCCACGCTCTTGAACAGAACCGCGAGGTTTTTGCCGTCCCCGGGAATATTTCTTCACGGATGTCTTTTGGAACAAATCTGCTCATCAAACAAGGAGCGGCCCTGGTCACCCGAGCCGAAGATATTTTTCAGGAGTTGAATTTGAAATTTAATCTTGAATCAGTTTTGAAAAAAGAGTTTAAACCCAATAATCAGATTGAAGAGAAAATTTTTAACATTTTAAACGAGACCGGCGAACCGAAACACATTGACGAAATTGCAAGAAACTCGGATTTTACTGTTCAAAAAGTGAATTCTGTATTGACAGCAATGGAAGTTAAGGGGATAATCAAGAATTTAGGCAATGGGCAATATGTCTTGGAAGAAAAATATTTAACCGAAGTTGAAGATGAAGAAGTATAACACCAATGAATCTTGTAATAGTTGAAAGTCCGGCAAAGGGGCGGACAATCCAAAAATTTTTAGGCCGAGATTATTCGGTTCAGTCTTCGTTTGGTCATGTCAGAGATTTACCCAAGACCGCTCTTGGGGTAGATACTGAAAATAATTTTGAACCAAAGTATGTAATTCCGCCGAAAGCAAAAAAAACTATTGCGGCCTTGAAAAAATTGCTTCCTAAATCCGACAAAGTCATAATGGCGACTGATGAAGACCGGGAAGGGGAGGCGATTTCTTGGCATTTGGTTAAGGCCTTGGGTTTGGATAAGCTCAAAAGAAAGATAGTTGAAAGGATTGTGTTTCACGAAATTACCAAAGGGGCGATTGACCAGGCTCTTAAAAATCCGCGCGATATTGATATGAATCTGGTTGATGCCCAGCAGGCTAGACGGGTGCTGGATCGTTTAGTTGGCTATAAGCTCTCGCCGTTTTTATGGAAAAAAGTCGCCCGCGGCCTATCAGCCGGCCGGGTTCAGTCAGTGGC
>CAYHZG010000023.1:0-7586 GCA_964361105.1 uncultured Candidatus Saccharibacteria bacterium | reverse complement strand
CGTTCGATCTTCCGATCGTTCTCGAGTTCGCTCGTTCCACCCCACCCACCATCCTAAAAACAAGCCGACCTTTCGGGGCCGGCTTTTTTCTTTTCACTAAAAACGAAAACCCCGCCTATAGATCAGACGGGGCTGGCCGCTGGTGCGCGAGAGGTAATCCAGCGGTCGGTTATTTTCCACCAAGCACAGATTGTCTTAGTGGATAGTTGGAAGGAGCGGGTCGCGGCTTGTGTGGGTGAAGCTAATTTCTTCGTAGATGACTTCGATGACGTATGTGCCGTTGTATTGTTGGAAGTTCCTAATTACTCGAGCCCCGGCGGCAATAAGGGCGAGCATTTCTTCTTTTCTCGCCCAACATTTGTGATCACCGGAAGCCTCCATGGACTGTTTTGCTGCCCGAACTATTTCTTCGGCGCTTACCATAAAAACCCCCTCAAGTAGTTTACATCTTATATTGTTTATAATTTTATGTCAAGTTTTTATTTGACCTTAAATCAATTTATTTATTAAGCTAATATTTAATGATAAAAAATAAACTTTATGTTGTTTTGGATAACATTCGGAGTCGGGAAAATGTGGGGTCAATTTTTAGGACGGCAGATGCCGCCGGCGTTTCTAAAATTTATCTTTGCGGGATTACCCCTGCCCCGCCTCACGAGAAAATTTCAAAGACTGCGCTTGGCGCGGAAAAATGGATTCCGTGGGAATATCATAAACAAACCTGGCGGCTTTTATCCTCCTTCGCTAAAGCTACGGCGGACAAGGAAAAATTAAAAATTGTTGCATTGGAACAGACGAAAAAAAGTATGAACATCTTCAAATTTAAAAAACCTAAAAATTATTCTATAGTTTTAGTAGTCGGCAATGAGGTTAAGGGTTTGAGTCCCAAAATTTTAAAATATTGTGATGACCAAATTTTTATACCGATGTATGGCAAAAAAGAATCTCTGAATGTAAGCGTAGCAACTGGTATTGCATTATATCAGTTGCTACGCTAAAGGTTGTCCCGATTTTGTTTTAACAAAATCGAGGATCCTCGATTTTTGAAGTCAAAAATCGGGACATTTGGAATAGCCGTCTATGCGATTACCTCATAAGACATTAGAAAAATCACTTTTCAGTCGGGGCTACAGAAAAATCATCGCCGTGGATGAGGTTGGGATGGGATCTTTGGCCGGGCCGGTGGTGGTTTGCGCGGTTTGGTTCAATAAGAAATTTTTCCGAAAAAAACATAAAAATTTGCATTGGCTTCGCGATTCAAAATTGCTTGCTTCTCATCAAAGAGAAAATTTCGTTCGAGAACTTTTAAAGAAGAAAAACTTCAAATACGAGATTGGATACTGTTTCCCCAAAACGATTGATAGAATCAATATCTATCAGGCGGCTCGTTTAGCAATGAGGAGAGCGATTAAAAGATTAAGCCATAGCAAAGAACAAAAAGCTTTTGTTCTTGTGGATGGTAAAAATGAAATTAAGGGTTTAGAATTAAAACAGATGCCAATCATTAAAGGCGATAGAAAGATTTTTTCAATTGCTTGCGCTTCATTGATTGCCAAGGTTTTCAGGGATAAAATGATGGTAAGATATGCCAAGAGATTCCCAAGATATGGCTTTGAAAAACACAAAGGTTACGGAACAAAATTCCATCGGGGGATGCTTTCAAGATATGGTCGATCCCCGATTCATAGGTTTTCATTTAGGTTTTAAAGGCATGAATCCCGAACGAAATAGCCCTAACGGGTTCGGGATTCAGCGCTAAATCTTAATTAATAGTATGGTACGTAAGTATAACTTATGTATATAACTGCGTAGCAGCTATTTCGTACGGGATGAATCACAAAACATTATCAAATTGGGGAGTTGCCGCCGGATTTGTAGGGATTGTTCTCTTTGTTCTGGCTTTGGTTGTATTTTGGGCTGATACTTTGTGGTTTGGTTTTGATCACAAGGATTTTTATTTTGGAGGAATTGGTCTTTTGGCAATTGCCATTTGGTTTAAGTTGGGAGCAATTTACCACAAGTAAATTATGAAGGTATTATTTATAATCGTTTTGATTGTTGTTTTGGGCGTTGTAATTTTTATTTTTGCTGATAGAAAGGAAGTTGGAGATTTAACGGCACCTCAAATTACTCCGACGGCGACCCCGACTCCGGTTCAGGGGGCGATGGAAAAAGTTCGAAAGCAGGGTGAACTGAAAGATGTTTCCGGCGGCCAAGGCAGCGGCATGGCCCAGACTTTGTTTGAAAATGGAAAATTCACTCATTCAGTAATCACCTTAATTCCTGATCCGCCATCGGGTAAATTTTACGAGGGCTGGCTGGTTAAAAAAGAAGGAGGTAAGGTCGTCAACTTTTTCTCAACTGGTAAAATGACCAAAGAAGGCGGGGCTTACATTCTTAAATTTGAAGATACCAAAGATTATCCGGAACATAATTTTGTGGTCATTACTCTGGAAGAAGTCGATGATAAAAAACCGGAGAAGCATATTTTAGACGGCGACTTGTCAGTGGTTAATCAATAGTTTTATGTTGAACCCGGAAGTCCCGATTCAGTCCGAGCAAAGCTCGGCTACTGAATCGAGGATCCTCGATTTTGTAATCCCGATTCTGAATCGGGAACAAAATCGGGACTAAATTAGTTATGATAACTAAAGAGGCATATCTTATAGATAATTTATTGGACAAGTCAAAACTCCAGATGGCGGCGACCCGCGATGGCTATGGTAAGGGCTTAGTTGAAGCCGGAGAAAAAGATGAGCGGGTCGTGGTTTTGTGCGCTGACTTAACTGAATCAACTCGGTCCTTATGGTTTGCTGAAAAGTTTCCGGAAAGATTTGTTGAGCTGGGGGTGGCGGAACAAAATATGGCTACCGTGGCCGCCGGAATGGCTAATTACGGAAAAATTCCTTTCATTTCTTCTTATGCCGCTTTTAGTCCTGGAAGAAATAACGAGCAGATAAGAACCACGATTGCCATAAATAATGTGCCGGTGAAAATCGGCGGAGCTCATGCTGGTATTTCAGTTGGGCCGGATGGCGCTACTCATCAGGCCCTTGAAGATATTGCTTTGATGCGGGTTATGCCGCGAATGACGGTTTTGGTGCCTTGTGATGCGATTGAGGCCCAGAAAGCAACTGTGGCCGCAGCTTTTGTTCCAGGGCCGGCATATATTCGTTTTGGCCGCGAGAAGTCGCCTGTTTTTACCACCAAAGATACGCCGTTTCAAATTGGAAGAGCAGAAATTTTCAGACATGGAAAAGACGCAGCTATAATCGGCTGCGGCATGCTTTTATATAATGCCTTGGTTGCGGCCGAAGAGTTATCAAAGGAGGGAATAGAGGCAATGGTGATAAATAGCCACACAGTGAAGCCGATTGATTCAGAAACGATTATTAAGGCCGCTAAAGAAACCCAAGCAGTAGTTTCGGTTGAAGAACACCAGGTGAATGGTGGTCTGGGTTCAGCTGTGGCTGAAGTTTTATCAAAAAATTATCCGGTGCCGCAGGAATTCATCGGCGTAAATGACCGATTCGGCGAATCCGGTGAGCCCTGGGAGTTGGTTGAAAAATTCGGGATGGGGGTGAAAGATATAAAGGAAGCAGTGAAAAGAGTTATAAAAAGAAAGCCTTAATCGCAACACCAATTTCTTCTCTTGAGACACTTCTTGGAAATGGCTCGCCACTTTGCTCGAGTTGCCGATAAGTAGGGCGTGTCTACCCCTTTATCCCCTACCTTATAAGCGGCAACTCTTCGCAAAGATACCGGCCATTTCACAAGACACCCTCAGGTTCAGAAATTGGTATTGTCTCACGGCTTTCTTTTTATATATATGCGGGCTTTTACTTTTATATTTTACTTGAAATATCAGCGATTTTTTGTTAGTATTTTTTTGTTTGAAACGCGCGCGTAGCTCAGTGGTAGAGCATTCGTCTGATAAGCGAAAGGTCCCAGGTTCAATCCCTGGCGCGCGCACTTTATGGCTGAAAATTTTCGCGAAAGAGCAATCCAGTTATTAAACGAACACATTGAGAATAAAAACTTAATCAAACATAGTTTAGCTGTCGGGGCTTTAATGAAGGCATTGGCAAAGCATTTCGGCAAAGAAGATGAGATTCAGAATTGGGAATTGGCCGGCCTGCTTCACGATATGGATTGGGATAAGACCAGAAACAATATCGCTGGCCATACCAAACTGACCGAGGAAATTTTGCGTCAAGAGGATTTTCCAACAGAAATGATTGAGGCGATAAGAAGGCATAACCGGGCCGCCGGCAATCCGCCGCCTGAAACATTGCTTGAAAAAACGCTTTATTATACTGAAGAGGTTACCGGCTTGGTTGTTGCCGCCGCGCTTATTTTGCCATCAAAGAAGTTGGCCGACCTGAAGGTTGAGTCAATATTAAAAAGGTTTAATGAAAAGGCCTTTGCTCGGGGAGTAGATCGGGAGCTTTTAAAAGAAATGCCAGGCCAGATAAATTTTTCGCTGGAAGAGTTGACAGCTATCGCTTTAAAGACGATGCAGGGCATGAATGAAGAATTGGATTTATGACGGGCCGTTAGCTTAGGGGCAGAGCACCCGGTTTGCATCCGGGAGACGCGAGTTCGATTCTCGCACGGTCCATTTACAGAATCTTTAAGTTGAGGGAATTTTTGTTTTGTATTATCTTTATCCAGGGGTAATCAAGGAAGTTTTATGTTGAATTGGAAAGTCGGCACGGGGATTGCTCTTTTGTTGGCTATTGGCTTTGCCTTGTGGCAGGCCAAGAAAAGTTTGCCGCAATCAGGCTACACTCCTTTCAGGAGGTGAGACATGGGAAAAGAGTATCGTGGGTTTGCCTCGATAGATCCGGCTAAGCAGCGCAAGATTGCCAGTAAGGGTGGCAGAACGGCCCACCAGCTGGGTACGGCCCACGAGTGGACCAGAGATGAGGCCAGCGAGGCCGGCCGAAAAGGAGGAGCGGCCAGCGCTAAAAAACGGGCTAATAAGCACTTTGGGTAAACGAATAACCGGATAGCCAGTCAGACAAGCGTCCCTCGCCAAGGCGGGGACGCTTTTTTCTTTTACTTGAAAGATTAAACAAAATAAATTATCATTATTTTAATAGGTTTAAAATCGGGCTATGGCTTAAAAGCTCGGTAATAAAATTGAGTCGCGATGACTTATTCAATAGTCCAACCAAAGGAATTCTAAAGTTTTCAGATCTCTCAAGCGAAGTGGCCGGTTTTGTTAATGAAGACCGGCAGAGAAAGTATTCAGTCATAGTCGGCACTGACTCGGAGCAGAGAAACGGCTCGGCTGAATTTGTATCGGTAGTTGTCGTTCACCGGATTGGCTGCCACGGCCGGTATTTTTGGCATAAACGAAGCGGCATCAAGACCTATAGCCTGCGCGATCGGATTTACAAGGAAGCGGAGTTTTCGTTGGACTTAGCCCAAAATTTGATTGGCGAACTTAAAGAAAAAATAGAGCATCCGCACTACGGGTTTGAGATTCACGTTGATATCGGCGAGAACGGGCCGACCAAGGAGATGATTAAAGAGGTGGTAGGGATGATAAAGGGGAATGGATTTGAGGCGAAGATAAAACCGGAAAGCTGGGGAGCGACGAAAGTGGCGGATAAACATGTATAGCTCGGGGTATAACTGATTTCTTCATAGGGGTAGCCCTTCTTGTAAATGGAATCCCCGTTACTTTATTCAATTTGCCGACAAATCAGGGTACCTCCACCATAGATTGTGTTACCGGCAAATTTTCATAAAGATACCGGCCATTTCCAAGATACTTCCCAATTCAGAAATCAGTCATACCCCTCACTTAAACGAATCCGCTCACCGAACATTCTCGAGCGGCTTACTCTATTTTAATTGAACCAGCCGAAGGGGTGGTTTTTTGTTCCTGGGTATCTCAATAGAAATGTAGTTGACTTCTTTTGATAAATTGTTATAATAAAGGTCGAACATCTGAAGATAAGGAGGTAGTTATGAATATGAGGCCAGTTTTTGCGATTGTCGGTTTGGTAGTTCTTTTGTTCATCGTCTACACAATGGGACGTGCAAACTCTCAAACTCCTGAATATTGGAACGAAATGCACCGCCAATCGTATGCAGACGAATTGGTCCGTGAAATTCAGTATGTCATGGATTCGCGGACAAAACTCTGTTTCGCATATTTGGAACACAGACGAGCGGACATTCCTGTTCCAGTGTTTGCGACTGTTCCCTGTGAAGTGGTTCCAACTCAGCTACTTGTGGTAGTAAAGTGAAGCCTGCGAGAGAGTCCCGCACAGCAGTGCCCGACCTCGCGGCCGCACCTTGGGCGAGCCTCGTCATCAGACGGGGCTCTTTCATTTTTGGATTTGCTTGTTAGGCAATTTTTGGATAAAATATTATCATGGCTAAGAAAGTTTTGACTATTAAAACAAAATACGGGTCTTTTGAGTGTGTTTTTGAACCAGCTAAAGACCTACGCGGATATGTCGTTGAAGCCAAAGGAATTAGCGGTGCAATAACTTGGGGGGGTAATCTAGCTGAAGCCAAGAAAATGGCAAAAGAAGTTATAGAAGGCGCGATAGAAGCAAGGGTAGTAGATATGGCTGAAAGAAAAGGTATTGTGCAGATTAAAAGAAAAAGCCGTCTGTATCTTTAGCATGAGCGTATTGCCTATATTAACAGCTCGTGCAGTGCTGCAAAAATTAGCACGAGCCGGGTTTCGCATTATCTATACCAAAGGCAGTCATTATTATCTCAAGCATCCTATTACAAATAGAATAACTTCTGTGCCGATGCATGGCAGCAAAGATATTGATAGAGGATTACTAAGCAAAATTATCAAACAAGCCGGTCTATCTATAAAAGAATTTATTAAACTTTAATGACTTTGATTTATATAATTTTAGGTGTTGGCTTTCTGGCTGTTTTTGTTTTTCTCTTTAAAATTTGGCAGAAATCTAACGAAAAGAAAGACAATCAAACAGAGCTGCTTTTGAATCAACGGTTGGATAATGTGACTAAGCTTATCCTTGATGAGCTGAAAGAGAACCGGAACTCGGTCCAGAAGACCTCGCTGGCGATGCATCAGCAGGTTCAGAGTTTTACTCATGGGATTACTAAACTTGAAGAAGGGGTTAAAGGCGTTCACGAGTCGCTCAAAGATGTTGTTTCCTTCCAAGATATTTTTAAATCGCCAAAATTAAGAGGCCGATGGGGCGAGACCTCGCTTGAATCGGTCCTGGCCGGCTATTTTCCCAAAGAACGATATGCAATCCAGCACTATTTCAAATCCGGCGAGGCGGTGGACGCGGTTTTGAAACTGCCAAACAACCTTCTTTTGCCGATTGACTCAAAGTTCAACTGGGAGAATTTTGAAAAAATGGTCGGCGCCGAAGATGAAATTTCAAAAGACAATTTCCGCAAGCAGTTCGTTTCTGACGTCAAGAAAAAGATTGACGAGATTTCTTCCAAATACATCATTCCATCCGAAAATACGATTGAATTCGCTTTAATGTATGTTCCGGCCGAAGCGATTTATTACGAAATCGTCCATCATATCAAGGAACCGGACATTGCCGATTATGCCCGGAAGAAAA
>CAYHZG010000022.1:0-7647 GCA_964361105.1 uncultured Candidatus Saccharibacteria bacterium | reverse complement strand
TTGAGCCGACGAAAAAAACTGTTCCGCCAGTTTCAAATAATCCTAAAAGAGATGACGATTTTTTTGAGAAACTGGAAACTCCTGAAGTGTTTGACAGAAACGAAGAAGTTCCGAATAATGCAGGGGATATGGCTCCGCTTGCTACCTTAACTTCAACCCCTCAATTTCCACTCAGTGGGCCTGAACTATTTAACCCCGAGTTTATAGCTGGGCCTATTGAAAAATTAGTTGCTTGGACTAGCCCTGATAAGCACCACGAACTTATAAGCCATACTTTAAGAAAATGGGTGGTTGTAGTTTTAGTGGTCATGGCTTTTCTGGCTTTTTTTTGGCAAGGCAGTATTCTTACGGCCATCACCTTTTTTACCTTGGCTTTAGTGACCTTGATGCATTTTTGGCGAGAGGCGGTTCATCATCAATATGAAATTCACCCCCACGGCATTTTAGTCGGCGAAAAATTTTACCACTACCATGACTTGGATTCTTTCTGGATTCATTATCATCCAGAAGGTTATCACGAATTGAGTCTTTGCACTGGCGAGCTCTTAAATCACTATGTCAAGATCCCTCTTAAAGGTCAGGATCCGTTTCAAGTCCGTGATGCCTTGATGATGTATTTGCCAGAAGAGCGTCACGAAGAAGGACTGGAAGATTGGTTAAGGAGAGAGCTTGGGTTGTAAGTCCCCGTAGTTCAATTGGATAGAACGCCAGATTGCGGATCTGGAGATTGCGTGTTCGAGTCACGCCGGGGACATTAAGATTTTTTTGTTGTGGATATCTGCTTCTTGTTCTTCTTGGCTTTTGGAGGTTTAATATAGTTATGAAGAAAAAACTAAAGGGAGACAATCTTAAGCGGTTTGGTCTAATTTCTCTTGTGATTATTTCTTTAATAGCTATCAACGACCAACTAGAGGAATATGGATATGCCCAGATAATTAATTTACCGGGCCGGACAATCGATCTCAATAAAACCGGCACCGGCACCGATGTTAATATTCAATATCCGACTGGTTCTGGGATTAAGGTTCAGCAGCCAACTGGTCCGACCGGGACAACCAATATAATCACGCCTGGCCGGACAACCACTATTTTCCCGGGCGGCGTTCAAACTTCAACCGGCATATTGAAGGTTGAGGTAAGCGGAAAGCAGGTCCAGATTAATACCAACCAAGATTTGGAAACTTATAAAGACTTGGTTCTGGAACAATGTTCTGGGGTCAGAACGATTTCCACTCCGGGAACAACGGTTCAAATAAATTATAATCAGCCAGCCAGATTTTTGGGTATTTTTAGGACTGATTTGGACGGAGAAGTGGAAGTTAGTGCTGGCGGCGATGTTAAAATAAAACTTCCCTGGTATAAGTTTTTGTTTAAAAAGAATTCCAAAGAAATCGAAGCCAAAATAGAAAATGATTTGAGGGGCAGTCAGCTTTCGGTTACCTCGCCCGGCGCTTCAGTTCAAATTCAAAGACAAGCTCAGACTATTAGTGTAGTCACCTCGGCTGTTTCTGTTTATACTACTCCTTGCGGAACTACTGTTACCAAAACATCTCCTAGCCCAACTCCAAGACCAACTTCAATTCCGCCCCCAGGGCCGACTTCAGGCGTCACTCAGACCCCTCAAACCGGTCAAGCATGCAGTGTTCCTTCAAACTTTCCATTCAGTAATTATTCACTGGCCCGCGATTTAGACTTTGGAGTGGCCTATGGCACGGTGATTGCCAGCGGGATTGATACGGATGATAGCACTACTATTACCTTGGCTATTGCCCGGGTCTTGGACCTTGGAGAAGACGCCAGAATCTCGACGGCTTATGTTTTTGATAGAGTTGACGGCCCAGAAAGCGCTAGAATTGATACCCTGTATATCTACGCCGGCGCCCTATTTGATTTTAGAGGTCAGGTGGGGAGACGGGTCAGTTTAAATAAGGCCGACACGGTTAGAAAGGCAATGGTGGCAGTTAATCTTTTAGGCTCGGCCTGCGACTACTAAGTCTCAGTATTATTTTGAAAAAGCGCTTTGACCGTTAAGGGTTGAAGCTTTTTTGATTTAGATATTTCTTTGTGTTAAACAAAAGTTATTATATGAATTTAGATACTCCAATTGAAAACCTGAAATATGTCGGCAAGGCTTATCAGCCAAAACTTAAAAAACTCGGCATCAAGATAGTTAAGGACCTACTCTGGCATTTTCCTCAGCGCTACGAGGATTGGCGCGAGAGCGGAAAAGTAGAAGACATAAAACCGAATGAGAAAATTTCTTTGATTGGGAAAGTGGCGAGCGTAGAAAACAAAAGAATTTTCCCGAGAAGAATGGTTTTGACCACGGCCTCGATAGAAGATGAGACTGGAAGCGTAAAGGCAGTTTGGTATAATCAGCCATTTTTGGTCAGTACTATAAAGCCCGGAAAATTAATCAGTGTTTCCGGAAAAGTGAAGTTGGATAAATACGGCATCTATTTGCAGAATCCGGCTTATGAAATGGTAAAGGAACAAAAACAGAGCCCAGCATTAAAACACACGGCCGGCCTAATCCCTATTTATCCCGAAACTGAAGGCCTCACCTCAAGGTATCTTCGTTATCTAATAAAACCCCTTTTAAAGTTTTCTGGACAAGCGCCTGAATTTTTAACGAAAGAAATTCTGGAAAGGCAGAAACTCTATGATGTGAAAACGGCTTTAAATGAAATTCATTTTCCATCGGCTTTAGATAAAGCCGAAAGTGCTAGAAAACGTTTTGCTTTTGATGAGCTTTTTTTGCTTCAGTTAAAGGCCTTAAGTGAAAGAAGAAAAATCCAACAGCAGGAAGTCAGACCAATAAAATTTAATCAGGAAATAACCAAGAATTTTGTTTTGTCTTTACCCTATGAATTAACCGGCGCTCAAAGAATTGCCTTGTGGGAGATACTAAAAGATTTAGAAAAGTCCTATCCAATGAATCGGCTTTTGAACGGCGATGTCGGTTCGGGGAAAACAGTCATAGCCGCGGCCGCGGCTTTGGAGGTCGCTAAAGCGGGCTATCAAGTAGCAGTAATGGTGCCGACTGAAGTTCTGGCTAATCAGCACTTTCAGACCTTTTCAAAAATTTTAAAAGATTTCAATGTTAAAATCGGGCTTTTGACTTCATCAGGAACAAAAGGAGAGGGAATTTCCGCCGATATTGTCATTGGCACCCACAGTTTAATTCAAGAGAATGTAAGTTTTAAAAATTTAGCTTTAGTTATAGTTGATGAACAGCATCGCTTTGGCGTTGAACAGCGGGCCATGCTTTTAAAAAATCAAAATAGTCCCCTTGTTCCGCATCTTTTGAGTATGACCGCCACGCCTATTCCTAGAACGTTGGCTTTAACAATTTATGGCGATTTAGATATCTCTGTTTTAAACGAAATGCCTAAAGGCCGAACCCCGATAGAAACAAAACTTATTCCGCCGGAGAAAAGAAAGGAGGCATATGAATTTATTCGGAAGCAAGTCAAAGAAGGACGACAAGTTTTTGTAATTTGTCCTAGGATAGAAACTCCAGAAGTGAGAGTAGAAGTTAGAAGTAAAGAGAGGCAGCTCTCCTTAAAGGATTATTTAAAGTACGAAGTCAAGGCCGTCAAAGCCGAGTATGAAAAGTTATCTAAAGAAGTTTTTCAAGATTTAAGGGTGGCAATGCTTCACGGGAAAATGAAGTCAAAAGAAAAAGAGGAGATAATGGGAAAATTCAAAAATAAGGAGTCAGATATTTTAGTTTCTACTTCAGTAATTGAGGTGGGCGTGGATGTGCCTAATGCCACGATTATGATGATTGAAGGCGCAGAAAAATTTGGCTTGGCTCAATTGCATCAATTCCGTGGCCGGGTCGGCCGAGGCGAGTATAAAAGTTATTGCTTGCTTTTTATTGAATCGCCGCTGGTTGGCACCACGAGGCGCCTTCAAGCCCTTTTAAAAACTAATGATGGCTTTAAACTTGCCGAGATGGATTTAAAAATCCGCGGTCCTGGCGAATTTACCGGGACCAAGCAATCGGGTATCCCTGACTTGGCCATGGCTTCTTTGGCTGATATGGATTTAATTAAAAAAGCTCGAATAGAAGCAAAATTTATTTTAAAAAATCTCAGTAGCTATCCTTTAGTTTCAAAGAAGCTCGAGGAATTTAATCGAGATATACATTTCGAGTAGACAGATTCATCCCGTTAGAGGCAGAGGCACGCTGCGAGCCCTCGCGGCCTCTAACGGGATTCATTTTGAGTAGCTTTCCGATACTTCGGGGTGACCCAGAATCCCATATATCTTCCTAACATCAATCGGGTTTGGGCATCAAGAGCCGGAAGAGCCACCAAAGCAATCATTATGAAAGGAGTGAAAAGCCACTGAAGAGCCAGCCAGGCGAATTGCTTCTTTTTGTGGTTTTTAAAATCTTCTGTTTTGAGAAGGAGAAGATTTATTGAAAAGAAAGCCGAGAAAATCAGAAAAATTAGGGCAATATTTCCGAGCCAGCCGGTAATACCCGGCAAATTCAGGGCTAAAATGCTGTTTTTGAATTCTACTCCGCCAACAAAGCCGGGCAGCCACCCAAATAAAGCGATGATAAAAGAATTTGTTGCCCAGGACCAAAAACCTTCAACGTAATCAAAACCGTAGGTTATTTTTTTGCCAAAAGGTATTTTTTTATTTTTTAAAAATCCGTAAAGCATATAAGGAATTGTTTCCACGCCCCAGCCCCAGCGCCGATGCTGTCTATAAACATTAGCGGCCGTTTCTCTAAAATTTTTGCCAACATTGGCGTCCATATAGACCGGAAAGTAAAGAGGGATGACCCGGTAGTTGCCGTCGTATCTTAAGAAGCATTGAAAAAAAATAATATTGTCTTCGGTAACGATGTCGGTCATCCAGAAATCAATATCAACTAAGGCCTTAAATGGCATTGAGTGACTGGAAAATGTTTTAAGCCGGTTTGGCCGTTCTTGGTTAAGAAGAGCCCAAAAAGTTGTAGAGAAAGCAGCGATTCGGGAAAGGAAGGTTGCTCCCCAGATGTTATTAAAATAAAGCGGTACCGGCTGATAAGAGGAGTGAAGACGGTCTTCGGTGGTCAAATAAACATAGGTTAGGCGGCTAAAATAAGCTGGCGGGACAACCGTATCAATGTCAAAAGAAGAAACAATAACATTTTCGTAAGAGATATTGAGTTGGTCGATCAGTTCTTTAGCTTTCTTTCCAGCCCAGGCCGTATTTGAACCCTTTCCAGCCAGCTCACCGGCTATGTCTTTTGGGTGGACCGTTGTCAAAAATTTAAAAAAATTACTTTCATACTCGCTTTTTACTTCTTCGGCGATTTTTTGAGCTTCTTGGCCAACTCTTTCTTCACTCGCCAAAACGACAATCATTTTTTCCTTTACCGGGTAACCGGAGTTAATAAGGGCTTCAATAGAGGGCCTTATCACTTCTTTTCCTTCTTTGTAAAACGGTAGGACAACTAAGTGATAAATCTCTTCCCAATTTAAACCCGAGCTCTCAACTTGTTGAGAGCTCGGCCGAGCACTCAAATTATTTTGAGTGCTCGGGTTTTCCGATTTTAGCTTTTCAAGCCAATTAATTTTTTTGACCCTTTTCATTATTGAAAAGGCCGCCGCAAGATGGGAGTAAAAATAGGTGGTTCTGATAATCCAGTAAAGGTCAAAAGCGATTATGAAAGCCGCCACAAAAAAGGGGTTAGTAAAAGAAAGCAAAGTAAGTACTCCGATGCTTGACCAAGATAAGAGTCCAGGCAAAATTTCAAAAGACCGATAAATTATTCGGTCTTTTTTGTTTTCTATTTCATTTGCTTTGCCGATTTTTAAATAATCCATTAAATAAAAATTTTGAAGAAAATATTTTCCGCTTCGGCTTGGCCGGTTTTAAGAGCAATTTCAAAATTGACCGCTTTTTGGAAGATTTTTTTCAGGTCTTCCAGGCTGTATTTTTGGGCCGCTTCATAATTTTTCTTGAAGAAAAAAGGATGCATTCCGGTTTTTTTAAGAATCTGGGCGTATTGGTATTTTTTATCAATCAGCTCCCGAACTATTAGCATATTTTTTAGTTGAAAGACAATCATTGAGAGAAGATAAAGAGGATCGCCGCCCGAAGCAAAATAGTCGTCAAAAAGGGTTAAGGCCTTGGCCTGGTTTGAAAAAGCGGCTTCAATAACATTAAAAATATTGTAATCAAGTTTAAAATTGACTAATTTCAATAGATTTTCTTCGGTAATACTTTTTTTGCCTTCAGCTTTGGCAAAATAAGTTACCTTATCAAGCTCATTTTGGAGCCGCCAAAAATCAGGGCCCGTTTCTTTGGTTAGTTTGGTTAATATGTTTTTAGGGATTGAGATTTTGCTCTTGGCAAGGTAGTTTGAGGCGAATTTATTTATTGCTTGGTTTGTGGGCTGTTTGAATTCTTTAAGTTGTCCTTCTTTTTTCAAAAATTCAAAAAATTTCTGGTTTTTCTTTTTTAGTTCTTCACCTGACCCGCTTTGATAAAGGAGAAGAACCATGTCTTTTTCTTCGGCAATATTATTTTCTTTTATTGTTTTTTCAAGGAGCTGGTCTTTGACAAAAGGGTTTTTAGCGACTATGAATTTGACCTGACTAAAAAAGGAGGTGCCTTTGATTGTGTTTTCAATTTCCACCGGGTTATCTTCTTCCAAGTCAAAGCGGTGCAGGTTAAAACTGTCCGGGTACTTTTTTCGATAGCGGTCAATCAGCTGATTGACGTACTGAATTAAGCTGTAAGAGTTTTGGCCGTAAAGAAAGATGATCATGGAAAGCTCGCCGCAAGCATAAGGAAGAAAGTGGTTCGGCAGTATCAATTTCTTCTCTCTTTGCCTTTCGTATCGCTGAACAAATAATCTTCAGATTCGTTCAATTTGCCGACAAAATCTCGGTTTTCGCGGGCGGCAAAATACCTGCGATTTGTATAAGATGTTTCCGGCAAATTATCACTCACTTCAGTTATTTGTCCGGTTTTTGTTTCTACAAAAACCTATCAGCTCGCAAAAGTTCAGAAATTAATACTGCCGAACCACTTTCTAATCCTTACGGATAGTTTGCGACTCGCTTTCTATAGTAGAACAGAGACTCCAAATTTACATTTGACAAAGTAGTGGGGTGGGTGTATAATTTAAGTATTAGAGTTGGAATAGGCCAATTCTATTTCAAGGAGGCTGCCTATGGCAGTTCTTGATAAGCTCGTTTATGGCGCGATCCGGAAACAGCTTTTTGAGCGTCTCGGTACGATGCTCAAAGAGATCTCCGAGGCCGCCGAGCTCTCCGATGGTGAGAAAGTAGATGCAAAGCATCAAATTCTCAACTTTCAGGAGAAAGCATTCGGCGAGTACATCGAGGAGATGCGTCGACGGATTGACCAACCAAGACAGAAGTTGACAGAGAAAGAAATTGGTAGGTAGTTGGAGTAATTCTGCCCCGCTTGATTGCCGGACGGAGAACAAGAATCCAACTTCTTACCAAGGGTCGCACATCGCGTGCGGCCCTTTTTTTCTTTGGGCTTCGCCGGCGAAGTTCTAACGAGACGGAATCTTCTAATGCTTTGGGCTGGCGAAGATATAGCCAATTTCTGAATAAAGCCCGCAGGGTATGGTTGTTGAGGAACCTCGTGAGCCGAGCCGTTAAA
>CAYHZG010000021.1:0-8064 GCA_964361105.1 uncultured Candidatus Saccharibacteria bacterium | reverse complement strand
CTTCCTCGCCGCCGCAGGCGGCGAAATGCGTTCGGACTAATTCAAGAATACTGCATTAAGGCAGAAGCTCGCCTGCTTTTTTAAACTTTCAATCCGTGCTAAAATAAAATCTGAACTTGAAAGTTCTTTTTTTGTTCCAGATGAGGAAGGAGGGGATCTTGGCTAATGAATTTGTCAAAAAGGAGACCGACCCAAAGAGTTATCAGGAGAGAAAGAAAAACTGGGAGGAGATCAAGAGGCTCGGTCCTATTGCGGGCAAATTTCCTAAGATAGTAAGCAGAGGCCCTTGTGACAAACGCGGCATAGATACTGACGAAATGCGTTATCACGAAAGGAGGGGTGGCTGGGAAGAGCTTAGCAGCGATCCAGAGTATTGGAAGCGAGAACGGCGGAGAAAGTACGGAAGCGATCGAAGAAAGCAGTCTGATAAGCGAATAATCGGGAATCGCCGGAGAGCTATAAAGGATCGCCGCGGCAATCCCTTATCCAAGCCTCCCCACGATAGCCGCTATTTGCCGGAAGATCTTCTGGAAGCCCGGGCTGTATCAGGCGGCGCAACTAAGCGTCAAAGATCAATGTCATTGGGCAGCTCAATCGTCAGTGCGCCAAAGTATGTGCCGCCAGTTTCCTCAAAAGCGAGAGGGGAAAGCAAAGATTTGAGCTCTTTTCCTTTTGAGAATACTTTTCCCGGGTGGAAAGGAACTCTCCGGTCAGTGGCGATCTCGGTTCGAAACCTGTTTCGTAGAAAAGGGTAACGACAAGATTCAGAGCGTGCGAGTTTTTCGAAAAGCCCGCACGCTCTTTTGTTATTGATCCCGTTAGAAGTAGCCTCGCCAAGGTCCTTCGGACTCGCGCCTTTGGCGCGAGCGAGACTTCTAACGGGATTGAAATGCGATAACTTTTTTGATAATGTAATAGGTGCTTATTTGGGGGCGTAGATCAATTGGTTAGATCATCTCCTTGTCACGGAGAAGGTTGCGGGTTCGAGTCCCGTCGCTCCCGTTTGATTCTTTTATGCCAGGTAGTGAAAATTCCGATTGCCTGGCGGCGAATAAAATTATTCGGAATTTCTACTACCTGGTATGCAAATTGAGATTAATTCTCCGGAAGAAGCGGAACTAGTAGAACAACTTAAAAAGAGAACTGACCCGGAAGCAAAGAGAATGCTTCGGTTTTTGAATATGCCGGATTTGTCGAGGCAGGCCGGAAGTCCGATCGCCGAAATAGTTAATTTAATTCTCAAAACTAAGCTTTTCTCAAAGTTCGATACGATTAAGGTGCCGGAAATCGTGCCTTATGACATCAGCTTTGATGTGTTTAATTTTTCGGCCGACCACCCGGCCCGCAACCGCTCCGACACCTACTTTATTGATCAAAGCCACGTTTTGCGAACTCATACTACCGTGATGTGGTATTACCATGTGAATTATCCGGTGGTTAAGGAAAAGATAAAAAACAAAGAAGCAGTGGGCGCGGTTTGTTACGGCAAAGTTTTTCGCAAAGACGAAATAGACCGGAGTCATATGAATGTTTTTCATCAGATAGATGCCTGGTATATTGCTCCCAAAAATCAAAAAATTATTGGCGTTGAAGACCTTAAAGAAGTTTTAATTGAAAGCGCCAAGGCCGTTTACGGGCCTGACATTCAATACAGATTCAATAAAGATGAGTTCCCGTACACTGACCCGAGTCTTGAAATGGAAATTAACCTTGGCAATAGATGGATTGAAGTTTTGGGTTCGGGTGTGGTCCATACAAAAGTTTTGGAAAATTTAGACATTGATCCCGACCAATATAACGGCTGGGCTTTTGGCTCTGGCCTGGAGCGGCTTGCGATTTTGAGCATGGATTTGCCGGATATCCGATTGCTTTGGTCAGAAGATCCACGGGTGAAAAAGCAGTTAAAACTCGGCAACAAATTCAAAGAGGTTTCAAAGTATCCGGCCATTACTCGCGATATTTCTTTTGTGGTCACTAAAGATTTTATTCCCAATAACTATTTTGACTTAATCCGTGACCTTGGCGGAATTTTAGTTGAAGAAGTCCAACTGATAGATAAATATGAAGATACAGCGAAGTTCGGGCCAGATAGGGTCAGCTACACCTACCGCATAATTTATCGGTCTAATGAAAGGACCCTGGTTTCAAGCGAAGTGGACGCGACTCAAAATGAAATCTATAACCAGACGGCTAAGCAATTCAAGGCCGAATTGAGGTAGTTTGGCCGTTGCTTTTACTTCTTTAATTTGATAAAATTTAAGTAAATGAGAATGCTAGAAATGGCTTAAAAATGTCAGTTTGAGCCATTTTAAATTTGAATGTCGCCCCAAGCAACCAAGAAAAATAACCCCATTAGAGGCAAAGATACGCTGCGAGCCCTCGCGGCCTCTAACGGGGCAAGCAATAATGGCAATAACTATACTGCCAAGGATATTTATGTTTTAGAAGGTTTAGAACCGGTCAGAAAGAGGCCGGGGATGTATATTGGTTCAACCGGGCCATCTGGTTTGCACCACTTAATTTACGAAACCGTAGATAACTCTCTGGACGAGGCCATGGCTGGTTATGCCAAGAATATTGAAGTCCGGCTTTTGCCGGATAATTCAGTTTCAGTCAAAGACGATGGCCGAGGTATTCCAGTGGATGTTCACGCTCAAACTAAAAAATCCGCTTTGGAAACAGTAATGACCACTTTGCATGCCGGAGCCAAGTTCGGCGGTAAATCGTATACTATTTCTGGCGGTCTCCATGGCGTCGGCGTTTCGGTGGTCAATGCTCTGTCTCAATGGATGAAGGTCCAGGTTTCGCGAGACGGAAATTTGTATGAACAAGAGTATGAGCGAGGCAAGGCCCAAAAACCAGTCAAGAAAACTGGCAAGGCGCCCAAGGATTTTCCAAATGGCACGATTGTTATTTTTTCTCCGGATCCGGAAGTTTTTAAGGAAATAAAATGGGACCTGCATACTTTGTTGGATCATTTCAGGCAACAGGCCTATTTAGTTAAAGGCGTCAGGATTGACATTATTGATGAAAGAAACCCGATAAAAGACAAAAAGGAAAGAATTTGCCTCCCGACTTATACTTTCTATTTTGAAGGTGGACTGGTTTCTTACATAAAATTTTTGACCGAAGGCGAAAAAACAAAGCATGACAATATTTTCTATGCGGCTAAGGAGCACGAAGGAATTATGGTTGAAACTGCTTTTCAATATCTCGAAGATGTAATCGGTAAGGAATTTTCTTTCGCCAATAATATTTACACCGGAGAAGGCGGAATGCATATTACCGGTTTTCGTTCGGCCTTGACCCGGGCTTTGAATGATTATGCCAGAAAAGACGGCTACCTTAAAGAAAAAGAAGACAATCTTACTGGTGACGATGCGCGAGAGGGTTTGGCCACGGTTATTTCAGTCAAGTTAAGAGAGCCCCAATTTGAGGGTCAGACCAAGGCAAAACTCGGAAATCCTGAGGCGAGAACATCGGTTGAAGCGGTTTTGAGTGAAGCTATTCCTGATTGGTTTGATAGAAATCCAAATGACGCGAGAGCGATAATGGAAAAGGTGATTCTGGCCGCTAAAGCCCGGATAGCGGCTAAAGCCGCTCGGGAAACTGTCTTAAGAAAAGGGGCTTTAGATGGTTTGGCTCTGCCTGGGAAATTGGCGGACTGCTCTTCAAAAGACCCGGCAGAATCAGAATTGTTCTTGGTGGAAGGAGATAGCGCTGGAGGCAGTGCCAAGTCCGCCCGCAACCGCCGCTTTCAGGCAATTTTGCCTTTGCGGGGGAAAATTTTGAATGTTGAAAAATCGCGAATTGACAAAATGTTGGCTTCAAAAGAAATCCGGGCCTTGATTATTGCTTTAGGCACGGCGATTTCAGAAGATTTTGATATTTCAAACTTAAGATATCACCGGATAATAATTGCTACCGACGCTGACGTTGATGGAATGCACATCCGGACTTTGCTTTTGACTCTGTTTTATCGTTACTTTCGGCCATTGATTGAAGCTGGCCATCTTTACATTGCCCAGCCGCCGCTATATAAGATTCAAAAAGGCGCTAAGGTTCAATATACTTACACTGAATCGGAAAAGGAAGAAGTTTTGAGCGAGTTTAAAAAACCTTCCTCCGCTAAAGCGGAAGCCACCGGAAAAGTCCCGGGGATTAACCCCGAACTAAGTCGCGAGGGCCCGCAGCGTGCCTCTACTTCGTACGGGGTCAATGTTCAGCGTTACAAAGGGCTTGGTGAAATGAATCCGCAAGAGTTGTGGGATACGACCATGAATCCTGAAAACCGGGTTTTGCTCAAAGTGGCCATTGAAGAGGCCGAAGAAGCTGACCGGATCTTTGATGTTCTGATGGGCGTTGAGGTCGCTCCCAGAAAAAAGTTCATTCAGGCCTACGCCAAGGAAGTGAAGAATCTTGATATATAGTTTTTGTCTGGGCGCAGCCGAGTTTTACGAGGCGAGCACAGCTACAAAAAGTAGACCGAGCACATAAATTTGACAATTACTTTATACTATTTGTGTCAAATTTACCTGTCAAATTTATGTGCTCGGTGCACCAAAAGACAAGATGAATAAATTAAGTGCATTTCTTAGAGATGTCCGAACAGAGCTTAAAAGGGTTTCCTGGCCGTCGCGGTCAGAAACCGCTAAACTTACCGGCGTAGTTATTTTAATCAGCGTGGTTTTGGCCGCGTTTTTGGGATTGCTTGATTTTGGATTCGTAACATTGTTAAATAGATTGTTGTTTTAAATTATGCCCGGTAGTAGAATTTCCAAAAGTTTTTTTGGCCGATTATAAGTTACTACCTGGGTATAAATATTATAAATTTGATTTCCAAATTACTCTAAGTTTCTAATAAAAACTTAAAAGGCAATTGGAAATTTCACTACCGGGTATGCCCAAACAAGTCGCCACAGGAGAAAAACATTGGTATGCGCTTCACACCTATGCCGGCTATGAAGAGTCGGTGGCGAAGAACCTGGAGCAGAGGATTGATTCCTTAGGAATGCAGGATAAAATCTTCCAGGTTTTGGTGCCTAAAGAAAAAAAGATAAAAATCAAAAGCGGCAAAAGATATACGGTTGAAGACAAGCTCTATCCCGGCTATGTTTTGGTTGAAATGATTGTGACCGATGATTCCTGGTACGTGGTTAGGAATACACCCAATGTCACTGGTTTTATTGGCTCGGGCACGACCCCGACGCCGATTTCCGAAGATGAGATTAAGGTTTTGATGGACCGGATGGGCGTGGAAGAACCAAAGTATAAGATTGAATTCAAAATCGGCGACCATGTAAAAATCACGGATGGGCCGTTCAAGGATTTTGACGGCAAAGTCGCCGAGATTGACGAGAAGAGAGGAAAAGTCAAGGTTTTGGTGACAATGTTTGGTCGAGAAACACCCGTGGAGTTAGATTTCTTACAAGTCAAAAAAGTGTAGTTTTTGTCCGTGCGCAGTGAAGCAAGCACGGCTACAAAAAGTAAACCGAGCACATAATTTATTTATGTATTATGTTTATTTAATTATGCGTAGAGGTAAAACTTACATTGGTTATACTGACGACTTGATTAGAAGATTAAAAGAACATAAAGTAACAAAGCAAGAATTGATTTATTATGAAGCGTATAGAAATGAATTAAATGCAAGAGCCAGGGAAAGAAAATTAAAGCAAAGAGGTCAAACAATTAGGAGATTAAAAGAGAGAATCAAAAGAAGTTTGGGACAGTGAATTATGTGCTCGGTGCTGAAATTTATAGTTGCTCGCCGAGCTCGCAAATAAATTTCGCATGGCAAAAAAAATCAAAACAATCGTAAAAATTCAAGTGACGGCTGGACAAATTGAAACCGCTAAAATCGGACAAGCTCTTGGTCCTCATGGCCTTAACCTCCAGCAAGTAATCCAGCAGATTAACGAAGCAACAAAAAACAAAGTCGGCGATCTAGTCCCGATTGATGTTACGATTTATGAAGACCGGACTTTTAGTTTGAAAGTGAAGACCTCACCGGCATCGTATCTTTTGAAAAAAGCCGCCGGAATTGAAAAAGGTTCAGGCGAAGCCAAAAAAATCAAAGTTGGCAAAGTGACTAAAGCCCAGGTCCGCCAGATCGCCGAAAAAAAACTTGAGGATTTAAATACCAAAGACATGGAGATGGCAATAAAGATAATAGAAGGGACTGCCCGGAACATGGGAATTGAAGTGGAGAAATAACTTTATCAACATTGATTTTTGAAATCCTGATGATTAAGATAAGTCAGGATTTTTTGTTCTTGTTCTTTCTATTAAGGAGATAACGACAATGGCTAAGCGTTTTGGTGCATTGCCCTATCAGATGATTCGGGAAATGATGGAAGGCGGCTTTGTAGGACCTTACCCGCCGACTCTATTTGACCAAGCTCTCTCTCAACTCCAGCCGGCCAGTTTTGATTTGACCTTGACCGATGAGGCGTACCGGGTTAGGTCCGTTTTCTTGCCTCGTCCCACGGAGTCAATCCGCAGGGCGATGCATATTGCGTGCCCGGAGCGGCACGATCTTGAGGCCCCACTCGATGTTGACTCAACTTATCTTATTCGGTTGAGGGAGATGGTTGCGCTTCCGCAGGGTGTTTATGGATATGCCAATCCGAAATCATCCAGTGGCAGAAACGGCATTCATGTCAGAATGCTGGCTGATGGCATCACCCGGTTTGATTCAATTGGCGAAAAAGGTTACCGAGGTTCTCTTTGGGCTTTGGTGACGCCAGAGTCATTTCGAGTGAAACTAAATCCTGGCGATTCGCTTCTTCAGACTCGGTTTTTCAATCGCGACACTCGCTTTGATGGAGATGACGAATTGGAGGTTGCTTATCAAAAACACCGACTTCTTTTCACTCCGGAAGGCGAGTTTATCGAGTATAGCCAAATCCAGATGAGTGATCACGATGGGACGCTTGTCTTAACCCTCAATCTTGATTTGGATGTGGTTGGATATCGGTGCGAAGGAATTCAGGAAGTCCTGGACTTTTCAAGGAAAGGCTTCTATGAGCCGGAAGATTTCTTTCAGCCAATCCCCAGACCGAAAAACGGCTCGGTAGTTCTTCGGCGAGGAGATTTCTACATTTTCTCGACCAAAGAGTTTTTCCGGGTTCCGTTAGAGCTGGCAGCAGAAGTTGTCCCGGTTGATATAAGGGCTGGCGATTATCGAGCTCACTATGCCGGCTACTTTGATCCGGGTTGGGGTTTGGGTCCTGATAGCTTTCTGAAAGGAGCGCCAGCAGTCCTAGAAATCAGGCCGTTTGAAAAAAACTTGACTTTCCGGGACGGCCAAGCCATCTGCAAGATTAAGTTTGAGCGAATGGCCGAGATTCCAGAAGTCGTTTATGGCCAGACTGGTTCTCACTATCTTCTTCAAAAAGGGCCGCGACTCTCAAAGCACTTCAAGGTGTAAGGGAGGTGAAAATGCAGGGTGACACAAAGTGTCACCCTTTTCCGGGTAGTGAAAGTTTTGATGGCGGCTTCCGCCACTAATATCCGAGAGGATTCAAAACTTCTACTACCCGGTTTTGTTTTTTCTGAATTCCTATGGTACTTTAGACGACAGCACAAAGGAGGATTTATGAGTCAAAGACCTTTTTTCGTTGCCCTTGAAGGCATTGATGGTTCCGGGAAAGACACGCTGGCCAGCCGGCTCAAAGAGCACTTTGTCGAAAAGCACAATCTTGATGTTGCGGTGACCGAAGAGCCAAGCCAGGGGCCAATCGGCATTCTGATAAGAAAAATGTTGGACGGAGAAGTTCCGGTGCCACCTACGAATTTTGTTTTCCAAGCACTTTTCATTGAGGACAGAGGATTCCACATCCGGTCTTTTATCGGGCCGGAAATCAAGCTCAACCGCTTGGTAATCTCGGTTCGCTACTGGCTTTCAACCATTGCCTACGGCATGCTCGACGGTTCTGCTCTCGAATACCTTGAGCTTCACGCAAGAATTATCGGTCCGGAACTGATTGTTCCTGACCTGACTATAGTTCTTGATTTGGAAGAAGACGAGGCGATGCGGCGGATTCAAGAAGCTGGTCGGCA
>CAYHZG010000020.1:0-8076 GCA_964361105.1 uncultured Candidatus Saccharibacteria bacterium | reverse complement strand
TGGAGCGCAAAAACTTATCCCCTTGTATATAGAAAAAGTAGTAAATAAAGACAGCCATAAAAAGAAACAAGGCCAGGACATTCGGGTGAGGCAATGTTCCATAAGGCCGCAATATTTTTTCGCCTTCAACCATGAAAATAGCGACATTGAATAAATCCGGATTCAAAACCGTTTCGCCCAAGAATCTCAAACCTAAGTCAGACTGTTTAAGATACTGAATAATTGAAAGAGCTGCCTGAAAAACACCAGAAAAAAGAAAAACAAAAAATGCCATTACTAAATTAAAAATCTGGCCGAGGTTAGATTTGATATAAAAGTAGAGAAGCGAAAATTCAGATAGTTTTAATAACTGATAAAATCCGAGGGCTTGATTTGAAGCATTTTTTATTGAGATTGCCGAAATAATTAAAAAACTAATTAAAAACCAATCGTAGTTAGAAAATTTGAATTCTCCTTTTTTGAAAACCAATCTTAAAAACCAAAATCCAAAGAGTGCCAGAATCAATAAATCTGTGAAATATAGAAACGCCGAATTCCACTCGTTAAACCCAATCCCCCACGACCGCCAAACCACCCTTGTCTGAAACGGGATTGAGAAGATGAGAGTGTAGAAAATTAGTTTTTCTAACCTATATAAGTAATTCAACTATTTTTTCCATTTTCATCGCCCGCGACCCTTTTACTAAAACAATATCTCCTTCCTGAATAAAACCCTTCAAATACCCCCCTGCTTCATCACTAGAACCAAAACTCATGATATTTTCCTTTGGCAGCTGATTAAAAGCCGAATCAGCAATGAACTTCGCGGCCGGGCCGACCGTGAAAAGATACTCTGCTCGCTCACCAGCCAAATTTCCGATAAGTCGATGGGCTTTCTCGGTAAAAATACCTAATTCCTTCATATCGCCCAAAACAGCAATCTTCCGGCCAAGCCCTCCTTTGACAATCGCCTTATCTCCGAATTCCTTTAAAGTATCCAAAGCCGCGTGCGTTGATAGAGGCGAGGCGTTGTATGAATCATCTATTATTAATGAATTTTTTATTCCTTTCATAAGTTTCATTCGCTGTTTGGGAAACTCCAGTTGTTCAAGCGCTTCAGCAATTTCAATCAAATTCATTCCAAAATGAATCCCGACGGCTGCCGCAGCCAAAGCCGCGTAAATCTGATGACGACCAAGAGCGTTAGGCAAACGGAAGGGTACCGACTTCCCTTCATAGTTCAATTTGAAACTAATGCCCGCTGCGGCTTCCTTGATTTCTTCAATGAAAAACCTTGCATCAGAAGCTTTAACCGAAGCGTGAGGATCAAAACCGAAAGTCATAACCTCAGCTTTACTCAAATCTTTCATATTAAAAACCACCCAGTCGTCGTGATTCAAGATGGCCAAGCCGTTCGGCGACAATGTCTGAACCAATTTTGCCTTTTCTTTAGCCACTTGTTCTGGACCCGAATAATATTCCACGTGAACCGGTATTTCGCCGATTCCAGTAACGATTCCGATGTTCGACGGCACAATTTCAACCAGATAGTCAATATCGCCTGGTTTTTCTGCCGAGTACTCAAAAACAAGCAAGTCAGGATATTCTGTCTTGGTTAAAAGCAAACGAAACCCGTTTTTTAGTATATGAAAATAAAAAATGAGGGTTCTAAGCTTTGAATCGGCATAGTAGTCGTCAAGATTACATTTAGAGCCGGGCATTAAAATGGCAACTGGGAAACCGAACTCATTGTTCAAATTTTCTTCATTCTTCACCGCATTGAATTTATTTTTCAAAACCGCAAAAACCGCCTCCTTAGTCGAGGTCTTGCCCACCGAACCCGTGATACCGATGACTATCGGGTTATATTTTTTGACGACGGCCTTGCTTAAAATTCTAAGAATTTTCTGAAGTAATTTGCGCATTCTAGTTTGTTGGCGGAATTCCGTAATAATTTATCAGAAATCTGGCAATATCGCCAAAAGTATCGGCCAAACTTACCGCCGCGGTTTCAACACCTCTCGGCCTGTCTAATTTAACCAAGATTGTAAAACGGGGGTCCGAAGCCGGCCCAAAACCAACCAGATTATGAATGAAAAAATCAGAATAGCCACCTTCTGACTTTGCTTCCTGGGCCGTGCCGGTTTTAGCGGCAATTTTATATCCTGGAACTATTGCTTTTTTAATTGAGCCGTTTTCTATGGCCGAAATCAGCATTGAAGTCAGGGCTTTAGCCGTATCGGTGCTAATCGGTTCTCCCATCACTTCCGGCCTGATTAAAATACTTCTGCCGTCTGGCTTGATTATTTTTTCAACTACGTATGGCCGCATCAGTTTGCCGCCATTAGCAATAGCCGAATAAGCATCTATCAATTGCAGCGGCGTTACCGCCACCCCTTGACCAAAACTAGCAGTTGCAAAATTTATTTCTCTTTTGGTATAAAGATTTTTTATGTCTCCGCTTACTTCGCCAGCCAGGTCTATATCTGTCTTTTTTCCGAATTTAAACCTTTCAATATATTCTAAAAATTTTTCTTTCCCGACCTGGCGCATCGCAAAAATCGCTCCGGTGTTTATGGATTTTTCCAAGACATTAGTCATTGTCTGATAGCCGTGGTTCTTTAAATCATAATTCCTGATAGTGGCACTCTGGATCTTTACCTCGCCAGAATCCAAGTACCGGGTTTCCGGAGTAATGACATTGGTATCCAGAGCCGCGGCCATGGTAATCGTCTTAAAAGAAGAACCCGGCTCAAATGAACTTTGGATGTTTGAATTGATAAATTTCTCAAACGAGTACTCAAAGTATTTATTTGGATTAAAGTTAGGATAATTAGCCATGGCTAAAATTGCGCCGGTTTTTGGGTTTTGAATAATAACACTCCCACCCGAGGCCTGCCATCTTTCAACTAAGTCTTTTATTTTTGTCTCTACGAAAAACTGAATGTTTTTATCAATGGTTGAGATAAGCGAACTGCCATGTTTGGAATTACTACCAAAGCCAACCTTATCCAAAAAGTTTTTAAAACCGACTTGACCGGAAAGCCACGGTTCATAATGCTCTTCAAGGCCATACTGGCCAATTCTAGCCTTTTCCTGAAAACCCAAAAATCCGACCACCGATGATGCTAAACTGCCTTCCGGATAAAATCTTGAGTATAAGTCAAAAGAGGCGGAAGAAGGATTACTGGTGACCAAAGTGGAGAGCTCGCCTTTAAAGCCGTCTTTTATGAAAATTTCTCCTCTTAAGACGCTGTCTGAAGTACCATAGCTTTTCTGATTAGCGGCCACTTCTGAAAAAAAACTATATTGATTAACACTTAAATCAAAAATCTTATAGGCCGCAAAAGAGAATAAAAAGATGAAGAAGGCCAGTATGACATTTAACCTCATCCCGTTAGAGGCAGTATCAGTCATGGTGTAGGTTTAATGACATTATCAGGGAGAGTTTGGCTTCACAAAAACTTTTCATAATTTAACCCGCAAGGGCTGCCTCTAACGGGACTCATTGACTATTTGTTGAATTTCCCTGGATTAAAACGAATTCTGACGGTCCGACAATGATATAATCAAACTTTTCTATTTCAGCCATTTTGAAGCTTTCTTTAATTAAATCCGGGTTAAAATTTTCGAGGTTATCTGATTGGCTTATCCTAGCTAAATCATTTTTTATCTCCAAGAGCTTTTTTTTGAGATTTACCAAGCTGACATTTCCTGAAGAAATCGAAATGGCCTGATAAATGTAATAACTGAATAAAGTCAGAGTAAATAGCAAAAGAATTAGATTCATTTTTCTAAAATTAACCATCTGAATTTTTTTATTTAATTTTTCTTTTAAATTAGTTATCTGTTTCATTCTATTTTTTACTAATTTCTATGACTCTAAGCTTGGCGCTGCGGGAGCGAGGATTTTTTATCACCTCTTCAACTGACGGCCGGACCGGCTTTTTAGTAATGATTTCGACGACCCCCAACTCCTTTAAACTGCGGAAACCATTTTTAATAATCCTGTCCTCAAGAGAGTGAAAAGAAATCATTAATGCCCGGCCTCCGCTTTTTAAAACATTTGGTAATTCTTTGACTGCTGATTCCAGATTCCCCAATTCGTCATTTACGGCAATCCTTAAGGCCTGAAATGTTTTGGTGGCAAAGTGGAGGCGGCGGCCATGGCGGTACCAAAATGGAACTGCGTTTTTAATAACTTCGATTAATTGAAAGGTGCTAATGACTGATTTTTTCTTTCTTGCTTCAATAATCGCTTTTGAAATTGGCTTGGCAAATTTTTCTTCCCCATATTCTTTTAAAACTTTTTCAATCGCTTCCGGTGGCCATTGATTTACGATTTCCCGGGCAGTCAATTCTTCCTTTTGCCAATACCTCATATCCAATGGCTCTTCTTTTTGAAAACTGAATCCCCTTTTGCTTTCTGATAAATGCCAGCTTGATAAACCAAGGTCAAACAAAATTCCGTCGGCCTTTAAAAAATCGTTTTCTCCTGCAATTTTTTTTAAATTCCTATAATTATCATTTATCAAAATTATTTCTTTAACTTTTGAAAACCTCTCTTTTGCTTTACTGAATAGCTCGGTATCTAATTCTATGCCTAAAACTTTTCCATTCGGCTTGATTCTCTCCAAAATTACTGAGGAATGGCCGCCGCCATTAAAGGTGGCATCAATAATCCTCTGACCCGGACTTGGTTTAAGATATTCCAAAACCTCTTTTAAAAGAACGGGAATGTGTTCCATTTTTTAAATTAATCCAAGTTCTCCCAATTTTTCGGCAATCGCATCAGTATTTTTTTCAACTTCTTCTTTGTATTTCTCCCATTTTTCCTGATCCCAGATTTCCAACCGGTTTAAAATTCCGGCCACAATGATTTTTTTTTTCAAATCAGCATAATTTTTTAAATAGTCGGGAATCAAGATTCGACCCAGGTTATCAAAATCAACTTCAGTGGCGCCGGCCAGCATTAAACGGGCAAAGCTTCTGGTATTGGCCTGACCCATTGAAAGTTGTCCAATTTTTTCTGAAAATTTCTGCCATTCCTGGATCGGGTATAAAAATAGGCAATTATCCAGACCCCGGGTTAAAATTGCTTTTTCACCAAATTCTCTTCTGAATCTAGAAGGTATGGCTAAACGCTTTTTATTATCAATTGAATGTAAATACTCGCCTATGAACATACGAATTTTGTCTATGAGCGAAGCGAATAGTTACAAAATTGAGTACCGAGCACTCAGAAAAGAAAGATACTTTCATTTCTGAGTGCTCGGTAATGGTTTTGTAGTGAAAAGTCTCGCTTCGCTTTTAGGACTTTTCAACAAAACTCATTAGTTATCCACAGAACTATCCACTTCTTACCACTTTATTTCCATTATATTCCACATATATGCATAAAAACAATAGGATTCCTGTGCAAAAACAAAAAATCGGCCTTTCAAGGCAAAAATGGAAAGAAGGTTACCTAAATAACTACAAATTATTCACAAGTTAGGAACTTTGTTGAAAACTAAAAACCGCTGAATTCAGCGGTTTTTAGATTGGTGGGCACTGGAGGATTTGAACCTCCGACCTTTCGCATGTGAAGCGAATGTTCTACCACTGAACTAAGTGCCCTTATATCTCAATCTTTTCAATTAAAACTTCATGAGGGCCTTCAAGCATTAACCGAACAAATCGGTCAAACATTGCCCGGCGATAGTGAAATTCCTCAGTATCCATTATAGCATAAACTATCTGGGTTCCCATTTCGGCCTCCAATGATTTTAAAAAGTTTTTAAATTTCCTTCGGTCAATGTCATCGCCGACAATCATCAAATCAGCCACATTTTCTTTGTTTAAAAATACGCCAGAAACTAAAGCCAGTTTCACCCGGCCCAAAGCCAAAATTTTCTTGGTAATTTTAGTAAAAGAGGCTGATGGCGAAGCAAGTATTAATTTTCTCAGATCATTTAAAAATTCAAATTTTGAATTCAGCCCATAATATACTTTACTTACTCCCTTTACTTTTTTTCTGCTTCTTTTCCTACCTCTCTTTTTTTTGTTATTTTTTCTGATTTTTAATTTTGGAGTCATACTTTGGTAGAGTAAGTGAACCAACCCTCTCTACTGTTTTTGAATAAATTTAATTTTTAAAAGACGCTCTAATTCTTTTTTTACTACGATCTCTCTTTCTTGAACACGTTTTGCAATAGTAGCTATGTCAAAAAAACCGGATTCATTTCTGAAAAAAAATTTAAGGATTTTTACCCTAGCTTTAGAACCGAATAATTCATCGAAAATTTGCTTTGGCATACCCGGTAGTGAAATTTCCAATTGCCTTTTAAGTTTTTATTAGAGTAATTTGGAAATCAAATTTATAATATTTATACCCAGGTAGTAACTTATAATCGGCCAAAAAAACTTTTGGAAATTCTACTACCGGGCATATCTACAAGATTTACACTTGCTGAATTTATGCTATGGAGCCAATATTATATAATAGAAGTTAAGAAATCAACCCCGTTAGAGGCAGTAAAAGTCAGTTATCAGTTTTAGCGAGAGAAATAAAATTTATTTGATATTCAAAGCTCTTGATAAACAAACCCGGTAGGGCTGCCTCTAACGGGGTCAAAATTATGGAAATAAAGGAACTTATCCCTAAGTCAAAAGAAATAATTATTCAGCCAAAAATGCAGGAAGGAATTTTTTTTGACGCTTTCTCTTACACTATCGAAAATCTCCGCCAGTCGACGGAAAGAAACGGAAACGGGACGCTAAGCGTCCCAAATGGCCCCGCTGAGCGGGGCGGCAAAAGCCATCTCTACATAATCAGCCAGGTCAAGTCAAATGATACCTCTTTGGACTATGTCCCCAACCTAATCGCCAGTTTCATAAAGAGAGAACTTGAATCAGGCAATAGTTCGGCTTTGCTCACTAAAAGTGCAACTGGACTTGCCTCAAATAACCCCTATGAATTTTTTGAAAACTCACTGAAAAAAACCAACGAGCTTATTGACGGGCTTTTGAAAAATAATAATGATCTGAAATTGGATGTCGGGATCGCTTTTATAAATAAGGAAAAGATGTCTGCTTCAAAGATAGGAAAGGCAAAAATGTTGGCTTATCGTCCTCAAAACGAAGAAACATTTGATGTATTTGAAAACGATACCGAATTCAATAAACTCCATATTGATGACAGCAAAAGATTCTCCAACATAATCTACGGGGAAGTCAAAAAGGATGACCGATTTTTCTTTTTTATCCCCAATAACCGCCTTAACCCAAAACAAAAGCTGATTATCTCTACCTTATGCAAAAGTGAATCGGGCGAATTTTTAGATCAAATCCACAAGATTATCTCGCCTGAAAAGATTAAAAAGAATGGCAAAGGACCGACCCCCTGCTGCGGCGTTTATTTTGAAATAAAAGAAGAAGCAAAAAAGGTTATCCCAGAACCTCCTCAAAGAAATGTAGTAATCAGCGGTAAAGGGAAAGAAGCTAAAATTACAGGGGCTGAAGTTGCAAAAATTAATAAAGACGATACTCTGAAAAAAACGGCTGAAAAATTTAAAGATATGGTTATAGGCGAAAATTCAAATAAAAGAAACTGGCGGCTAATCAAACCAAGAGGTATGAATAATTATTTTATCGTGACGGTTATGGCAGTGGTTTTTATTGCCACCTTATTTTTACTGACCGGAAGAAACCCAAAACTAAAAGAAGAAGTGGCTTCAATAAACGAAAGGTTGAGAGTGAGTGAATCAAAATTTATTTTGAAAGAAAATTACGAAGCCAGAAAATCCTTAGCCGAGGCCATTAAAGAATTGGATTTACTAGAGGAAGGGAAAAAGAAAAACGAATTTCTGCTTGCAACGACAGGGCTTTTAAACCGCATAGAAAAAATCAACACAGAAACAAAGCCAAGTATTCTACTTGATTTAACTACTTTTCCAAATCTTGACTCAAACAAACTAAATAATGTTTTAGTTCAAAGTGGTAAAGTGTTCGTTAATGACTCGGAAAAAATATACTCAATTCAAGAAAATGAAGCAAAAACCATAGAAGGGTCGGATAACGTAATCCTAAGCTGGATAAAAAATAATAAAATAATTG
>CAYHZG010000019.1:0-8765 GCA_964361105.1 uncultured Candidatus Saccharibacteria bacterium | reverse complement strand
TGAATAAGAAGGGCCTAAACCAATCCGAAGGATTGGTCGGCCGAACCGATTCTTCGGAATCGGTTCTAGGCACAAAAGTTGAGCTAAAAAATATAAACTCGTTTAAATTTGCGGCTCAAGCAGTTGATTATGAGATAAAAAGACAGTCAGAGTTGTTAAATGAAGGTAAAAAAGTTATTCAGGAAACACGTGGTTGGGACGAGACAAAACAAAAAACATTTTCCCAACGAACCAAAGAAGAAGCCCAGGATTATCGGTATTTTCCTGAACCGGATCTACCACCGATAAATACTAAAGAAATAGGATTAGAAGAAATAAAAGCGTTGCTGGTTGAATTGCCTCAACAAAGGCGAGAAAGATTTAAGAGATTATATAATTTGCCGGAGCATGATGTTGAAGTCCTTACGGTCAATAAGCAGCTTGGTGATTATTTTGAAAAAGTTATTTCTGAATTAAGAGAATGGAATAAATTAGTTCATTTAAAAAAACCAGCATCGCAAGACGAGGGCAAGTTGGTTAAATTAGCGGCGAATTATTTGATTACTGAATTAGCCAAGCTTTTATATGAACGAGGCACTGGAGTAGAGGAGATGGAGAATATAAAAATAAGTCCGGAAAATTTTGCCGAGTTCATTGCCCGGATTTATCATCAGGAAATTTCTTCTTCCGGCGCGCAGGTATTGTTAAAAGAAATGTTTGAAACCGGCGAAGACCCAAGTGATATTATAGAGAAGAAAGATCTGGCCCAGGTTTCAGACATAGAAGAATTAGCCAAAGCAGCTCAAGAAGTGATTACTGAAAATCCAAAGCCGGTAAAGGATTACAAAAAAGGCAAAAAAGAATCCCTTCAGTTTTTGGTGGGATTGGTGATGAAAAAGACTAAAGGAAAAGCTAATCCGCAAATAGCGAGGGAAATGTTGGAAAAAGAATTTGCTATTGACAGAGATTAGATTGTTAGTTAGAGTTTCTTACTGTGCTTTCAATAAGGGAGGCACAAAAAGGGGAGGTTGCTGGGATGAAAGAACTTGGTCTCCGTTTGAATACGCTTTTTGTTGGCGACAGAGAAGTTTTATCAGCTGTCGTCGAAAGGATGACTGACGTTAAGGAGCCGGTCCATCACTGGCGGTCGGGCGACAAGCTCGAGTTGCCGCATGATGGGACCGTGTTTTTGCATCAGGTGGGCGAGTTGAGTCCGTCTGATCAAACCCGTCTCCACTGCTGGCTCGAGAGTTCAAGAGCCAGGGTAGTCAGCACAACCAGTGATGATCTGTTCGGCCGAGTCCGGGCGGGTCTTTTCATTGAGGTGCTCTACTACCGTCTCAATGTTTTGCGTCTGGAGCTGGCGGCTTCTTAAGCTCCGGTTCTCTAGACGCGATAGTTCATTTCCCGCCCCGTGAGAGCAAATTCACAAGTTCTCGCGGGGCCTTTCTTTATTCACATTCTCCCTGACGAGCGATTTCTACTCCAGCAGCTCCGGCGAAGCAGTCATTTGAATAAGTTCTGCCATCTGTACCGCAGACCGGGTCATAAACTAAAATACAGGCCACTTCGTCTTCTTTAGCTTTTTTAGTATCTTCTTCTACTTGTTCTAAAATTTTATTGAGCCGGTCTATTTCTTTTTGAATTTCTTCGGCGGTTTGTGGAGTTTGGTCTTTTTGGTTATTCCAAACTAAAAATCCTACTACAGCTACCGCGATTACAATTAACCAAATTATTGCTTTTTGATTCATATGGTTTTATCCTCTATTTCTTTTTTGATTTTTTCAATCATCTTTTCAATTTTTATTTCTTCTTCTTTGCCTTTATGCCGGACATTCACCGATTCATTTTTTTCTTCTTTCTCGCCGACTACCAAGATATATGGGATTTTTTGGAGTTCGGCTTCGCGGATTCTTTTGGGCAAAGTTTCTCCGGATTCGTAAATTTCCGCGCGGATGCCGTTTTCTTTCAGTTCCTCATAGATTTTTTTAACATCCTGTTTTTCCGAAACAGGAACCACAACCGCCTGCACCGGAGAAAGCCAAAGCGGCAGGGCACCCTGAAAGTGCTCAAGAATTATTCCGATAAATCTTTCGAAGGTGCCGGCTATTGCCCGATGAATCATTACCGGTCTTTTTTTTGAACCGTCTTCGGCCACGTATTCAAGTTCAAATTTTTCCGGCATTTGAAAATCGAGCTGAATAGTAGCGACTGTCCATTCGCGGTTTTGAGAGTCCGTGACATTTATATCTATTTTCGGACCATAAAATGCACCATCTCTTTCTTTTACTTGGTATTTAACTTTAGCTTTTTTGAGGGCCGATTCCAGGTCTTTTTCTGCCTCGGTCCAAACTTTTGAGTCGCCCATTGAGTTTTCTGGTCTGGTCGCCAAATTGAAAGACATAGGCATATTAAAGTGTGAGTAAAATTCTTTTATCAGCTTCATTAAATCAGAAACTTCTTGTTCAATCTGGTCCGGTCGGACATAGTGGTGGGCATCGTCTTGAGTCATTTGGACAACTCTTAACAGACCGCCGACTACTCCTGATAACTCTTTCCGATGTAGCTGGTCGGTTATTTCTGATAATCGAAGGGGCAAGTCGCGATAGGAACGTGTCCGAGAAGAATAGATAAGAGCACTTTCCGGGCAATTCATCGGTTTTAAAACATAAGTTTCGCCGTCAACATCAAGAGTGAACATGTTTTCGCGATAGTGCTGCCAGTGACCCGATTTTTCAAAGAGTTCCTTTTTCACCATTACCGGCGTTGCCACTTCCTGATAGCCGAGAGCATCAAGTCTTTCCCGCAGGTATTTTTCCAGTTCACGCCAGATAATCATTCCTTTGCCGTGCCAGAATACACGTCCTGGTGCCACTTCGTGAAAACTAAAAAGATCCAGCTCCCGGCCAATATCTCGATGGTCTTTAGATTCGCTCATTAAGAAAATCCTAACAAAACTATTTTACATTTACAAATGATTTTCAGTATGATTATTTAGAATCAGAAAAGGAGCCCATATGAAGTATTTTGTTCTTTACACAGAGAATGTCAGTATTACTGAGATGGATGATTTTGTTTGGCGACATACTGAGATTGAGGCTGATTCCGATGAATCTGTTATTCCGAAAGTTCGGAATTTGAAAAATCCCGATACTCGGATTCATCGAATCATAGCTATTGATCATGATTTGCCAATACCAAGCTTTGTTTAAGGGAGGAAGTTTATGGAGTATTACTTTAGCTACGAAACTCTCTTGAATGGAAAATCGCAGGGCAAGGGCACTACGGTTTTCGAGGCCGAAAGCCTTCTAGATGCTTTTGAAAAAGGATCAAAAATGCTTAGGCAGGTTTTTCGAGGTAGAGAATCGCCTAACATTGAAGAGAGAGTGACGGTGGGGAACGTAGTTGACTTCCCTGACCCAGCCGTATGAGTTCTTTCCGAAGCCGCATGGTTCGTCCCATTAGAGGCAGAGGCGCGCTGCGAGCCCTCGCGGCCTCTAACGGGACTTGCCCAGCCTCGTCATCTTGACGGGGCTTTCGTCTTTTTAGCAAAAAGCGACGAAGTCAAGAACGAAAAGCCCGCAGGGTATAGCCATATATTTATTACCGGCCGCAGGGGCGTATCCGATTTTTGAATTGGGAAGTATCTTGTAAATTGCCGGAATCTTTGCGAAGAGTTGACGAACTAACAAAATTGGTGGAGGAGCCGATTTTGTCGGCAACTCGAGCAAAGTAACGGAGATTCAATTTACAAGAAGGGCTACCCCTATGAAGAAATTGGATATGCCCTGAGAGACGGTTCTGAAATGGCTATACCCGAGAGGCTTTTCGCTAACTGAGCGTCGCCACCGGCGTCACTTCTTGGCAGATTATTTTCGGCACCCCGTCTTTCTCGTTGACCCGGCCTTTCACAATGACGATGCTATTCTCCTGCCACAGAGCCGGATTTTTTTGGATGAGGTCATTAAAGACGATGAGTTCTACTTTTGAATTAGTATCTTCCAGTTGGCTAAAAATCATTGGTTGGTTATTGCGGGTGAGAATTTTTTTGATGTTAGTTATGAGTCCGCCGATTTTGACGCTTTGCCCAACTTTCTTTATTGCTTCTTGGATATTTGAAACTTTATAATCAAGCCTTAGTTTTTCCTGGTAATCTTTCATCGGGTGCTCCGAAACAAAAAGCCCGAGTAATTCTTTTTCCCAATTAACTTTTTCCCATTTGCTCAAAGCCGGCGCTTCGCGCAGGCGCAAAGGCGGTAAGGAAACTTCTGTCTGGCCGAATAAACTCACTTGGCCGAATGATTTATGTTTTTGTATTTCTCTAGCGTATAAAAGCAGATCCTCGAGGTTATAAAGAAAAGTGTTTCTTTCGCCAAGCGAATCCAAGGCCCCGCACTTAATCAAACTTTCAAGTGATTTTTTATTCAGGTCTTTATGCTGAACCCGGCCAATAAAATCTTCAAGCGAAACAAATTTCCCGCTCTTTTCTCTTTCTTCAATTACGGCTTTAACAATATTTTCACCAACATTTTTGATTGAAAGAAGACCGAACCTAATGGCTGGTTTACTATCTTCGGCCACAACCGCGAAAGAGCTAAAGCTCTCGTTAATGTCCGGCGGCATAACCGAAATATTCATGCGCTGACATTCCATGATAATTTCAGCTACCCTTTCAATATCTCCTGATTCGGCGGTGAGAATAGCGCACATATATTCGGTCGGAAAATTAGCTTTCATGTAGGCGGTCTGATAAGCCACCCGGCCATAACAGGCGGCATGGGCTTTATTAAATCCGTAACCCTGGAACGGTTCAAACAAGTTCCAAATGGCTTCGGTCTGCTCTTGTGTCATATCACTATTGGTTTGGCAGCCCTTAACGAATATTTCGTGCTGTTTTGCCATTTCAGCGGGAATCTTTTTGCCGACGGCCTTCCGGAATTTGTCTACTGACTCCCAGTTATAACCAGCCAATTCCAATGCCGTCATGATAAGGTCATCTTGATAAACCAATACCCCGTATGACTTGGCCAGGAATTTTTCTGCCTTAGGATGGAAGTACTTAATCGGGCTTTTGCCATGCTTTCGAGCGATGTATTCGTTGATGTTATTAATCGGTCCGGGACGGTACAAAGCAACCATCGCGTTAAGGTCGTCTACACTTGTCGGTTTGAGTTCTTTAAGATATTTGGTCATGCCTTCTGAACCGCCAAGCTGAAAAACGCCTTCTGTGTTGCCATCAGCCAGCATCTTGAATGTTTTTTTATCGTTAAAAGGTATTTTTTCTATATCAATGTCTATCCCATGATGATCTTTGACTAGTCGTACGGCATTCTCCAGAACGGCCAAATTGCGGATTCCAAGGACATCGAGTTTAAGAAGCCCTACCCCATCTTCACCAACCGAGTTCATGTCGTACTGGGTAATTTTATTGTTTTCACCTTTAGGGTCAAATTGGATGGGCGTGTAGTCGGTTAAAGGTCGGGGAGCGATGACGATGCCAGCGGCATGAACAGAAACGTGGCGAACCGTGCCTTCTAATTTTTTGGCTACATCCAAAATTTCTCGTGCCTCCTCTTCGGTGTCATAGACCTTTTTTAATTCTGGTACAATTTTCATGGCCCGGTCGACTGACATTGGAAATCCTTGAGAACCGAAAGGGATAAGTTTGGCGATGCGGTCTCCTGTTTCATATGATTTACCCATGGCTCTCGCAACGTCCCTGACTGCGCCGCGAGCAAGCATGGTGCCAAAGGTGCTGATTTGAGCGACTTTATCTTCGCCATATTTCTTTTTGGCATATTCAATTATTTCCGCTCGCCGGTTATCGGCAAAATCCATATCAATATCCGGGGCAGAAGGACGGTATGGGTTTAAAAATCTTTCAAATGGCAGTTGAAATTCTATTGGGTTAACGTTAGTAATACCGGCTAAATAGGCTACCAATGAACCAGCAGTTGAACCGCGGACAGTGGTGTAAATTTTTCGTTCATGAGCAAACCTCAAAAGATCGGCGACTACGAGGAAATATGGAGCGTAACCCTTGTCTTTTATGACCTTTAGTTCATACGACCGGCGTTCTTCGATTTCAGGGTTATTAGTAAGACCGCGCTCATGCACACCCAGGCGCGTAAGTTCGTTGAGCATTTGGTCGGCGGTTTTACCTGGTTCTAAATCGAAATCAGGGAAAATAAATTTGCCGAGTTCCAATTCTACATTGCACTGATCGGCAATGAACCGGGTGTTTTCAGTAGCTTGTTTAAGTTCTTCTTCTGTCAGTCCGTTTATCAGTTTGAATTTTTTATAAATTTCTTTCGGGCTAATTAAAGAAAAATCATCCGCCTTCATTGTCAGCCTATCTTTGTCGTCAGTTCGATTATTGGTCTGGACGGCTAATAAGACATCATGGGCGTGGGCATCATCTGGTTTTAAATAGTGCGAGTCCTGGGTTCCGACCAATGGTATTTTAGTACGTCTAGCCAACTCAAGAATTAAAGGATTAACCAGGTTTTGGTCTTCAATGTTCGGGTGCTGCTGGAGTTCAAGAAAGTAATTTCCTTTGCCGAAAATATCTTGATGCTCATAAGCGACTTTTTCAGCCGCTTCAACCCCTTTATTTAAAAGGGTTTGGGAAATTTCGCCGCCAAGGCAGGCCGAGAGGGCAATCAGGCCGTCAGAGTGCTGGCGCAGGAGGTTTTTATCAACTCGGGGCTTATAATAAAATCCGTCCAAGTGGGCTTTTGAAACTAATTTAACTAAATTTTTGTAACCGGTTAGATTTTTAGCAAGAACGACTAAATGATAGCGTTCATCATCAACGTTTGTAGTTTTATCCAAGTGGTTTCTTTTGGCGACGTAAAGCTCGCAGCCGATTATTGGTTTTACTCCGGCGGCTTTTGCTTTTTTGTAAAATTCTATCGCGCCGTAAAGATTGCCATGATCAGTGATGGCCACCGAATCCATTCTTAATTCCTTCACTCGGGAAATTAGATCATCTATTTTTGAGAGACCGTCCAAGAGAGAATAGTGAGAATGAGTGTGGAGGTGAGTGAACTTCATGGATATTCTATTTTAGAATTTTTGAAATCAATCGAGCAACTGTTGAAAAGCTTCGCTCGGGGTATAGCCAATTTCCTCAAGCAACCTCCGCAGACAAATAATCCTCAGCGAGTATTGTTCGTAAATAAGAATTTACTCACTAAAATTTGCCGACAAAATTGGATCCTCCACCAACTTTGTGTTACCGGCAAATTTTTACTCGCTTCGGTTATTTGTATCTGCTCCGGCCGAACTTTCGGAAATTGGCTATACCCTTCGCTCTAAATATTTCCATATGGCAATATCCTGCTGGCTTTTCGCTGATTGAGCTTGACGAAAGCTCAAGGGTTTTTATAGGATAATAAAAATCCTGATTTGATGATACAAAGGAGGGATTCCCATGGCTGTAAAGCAGTATATCGTCGTGGACAGAATGACTACTGATCTTTACCAGGTTGTCGGATTTATCGATGCGAAGACTGATGAAGAAGCCCAAGAAACTTTCAGGAAAGAGTGGAGTCCTTTTGCTGACGTATACAAGTTGGTTCCAAAGAAACCACGAGAAGCATCATCATTCGGAAGCTAGTTCTTTGGGTTCGGAACTAACCTTGAGAGGTACCGTGCGCTGCGGTACCTCTTTTGATTTTGGGCTTCGCCGGTGCGAGCTTGGCGAGCAGCGGAATCTGAAAAAGGATTGGCGAAGGATATGGCCATCTGTTTTATTCCGGCCGCAGGGGTATATCGTTTTCTGAATTTGGGAAGTATCTTGTAAATGGCCGGTATCTTTGCGAAGGATTGCCGTAGATAAGCTAGGGGATAAAGGGGTGGACACGCCCTAGTTATCGGCAATCCGAGCAAAGTAACGGAAATTCCATTTACAAGAAGGGCTACCCCTATGAAGAAAACGATATACCCCGAGAGCCGGTTCTGAAATGGCTATATCCGAGCAAAGCTTTTCGCGAAGGATTGAAATTTTTTGCAATTTAGATTAGATTAGAGCATCAGCCCTTTGAAGTTTGTATGGATGAGCGGGAGGGTTATATGCCTGGGCTCATAACCCAGGCAGTAAAACCGAAAGGTCATCCTCTCCGTTCGTCCTCCAGTTTCAGAGCACTGAAAATCAAAATGTTGAAAATTAAACTAATGAGAATCGGGAAAAGAGGACAGGCCTATTTTAGGGTCGTGGTCCAAGAACAAAGAAGCAAGAACAAGGGGAAATACCTTGAGGATTTGGGTTCCTGGAATCCGCACCAAAATTTATTTAACGTAAAAGAAGAAAGAGTGAAGCACTGGCTTTCAAATGGCGCTAAGCCGACTGATACGGTTCATAACTTCTTGGTGGATAAAGGGTTAATTGAGGGGCCAAAAGTGAAAAAAGTGAGGCCGAAAAAGAAAGAAGGAATTGAAAAACCAGCAGAAGCTGCGCCGGTGGCTCAAGTAGCGGCCTAAAGGGATTGACCCCGTTAGAGGCAGAGGCACGCTGCGAGCCCTCGCGGCCTCTAACGGGGTTGACAAGGCTTTGCCATTTGCTACACTTAAAAAAGAAATGGATATTATAGATTAAAATAAAAATTTAATTTAGCATTACAGTTTGTATGACCGCGACTGATTCTTTAAAGAGTTAGTCGCGGTTGTGTTGTGGGGAGGACTTTAACAATTGAATTTGCCCTCCGTCGCTAAAGCTATGGAGGGTAAACAGGTTCATCATAGTCAATCAGATGTCTATTTAATTTGAGAGTTTGATCCTGGCT
>CAYHZG010000018.1:0-9113 GCA_964361105.1 uncultured Candidatus Saccharibacteria bacterium | reverse complement strand
TCATAGACATATAAACTTTGTCTTGGAGAACGGTTATAATATCCGTTCCCTCCCGGCTCTTTAATTTTTTATGAAAATCTGATAAAATTTTAATTATGCCGGGGTAGCTCAACGGCAGAGCAGGGCATTTGTAATGCTCAGGTTGGAGGTTCAAGTCCTCTCCCCGGCTCATTTGATTTAAAGTCCTTCTCTTGTTATTATGATAACTTGCCCTTTCACCAGTTAACTCGTATTGGCAGATTGGAGGGTTCTATGATTGATCCGAAGGCATCAGCTGTGAAGGATTTCCATGGTTTCTTTCCGGAGAAACAGTCAGAAACACAGTCAACAGAGATGTTTTCAATGTCACCCACAAGAAAGAAAAGTCTTTCAATCAAAGCACAGCTTGGCAAAGCTTTGGCCAAATGGCCAGGTTCGGTGAATATCCCCAAGGCCAACAATAGCCCAAGGTTGGCCAAGCGCGACTTTAGACATCAATCACAAGCCGGCCCCAGACCGTAGCCCTGCCTTTCGTCCGCGTCTACCAGCCGTGGACAACCCGAGGCCTCGTCGTTTCCAGCGCGCGGCCTCTTTCTTTTGCCAATTTTGTTTTTGAGCGGAGCGAAAAACTACAAAATTGAACACCCCGCACATTCGGAAGAGATACGACTAAAAACAAAAATACAAAGCCGTAAGGCGAGCCATTCAAATAAGCAGATTAATTAGTATTTTTTTGAACCCGAATGTTGCGGGGTTGGTACATTTATTGTTATATAGATCCAAATCTATATAATCAAGTCGTTCGGTTGAAGTGAATAGGCCTATTCACTTCTCCCTCACTTTTGATTATAATTTTTATTATGCCGACTTATCAGGAAAGAATAGAAGTTTTAAAATCCAAGCTCCGGGAAATCGGGGCCCGGCTTTGACGTTGAAGAAAGCGAGAAAAAAATCGCTAAGCTGGAATACGAAATAAATAGTCCTGATTTTTGGAACGATAAAGATTTGGCCGCCAAAAAAGTAAAAAAACTTTCAGAATTGAAAGGAAGGACAAAAGAATTTAGTGATTTAGGCGATAAAATTGATATAATAAATGAATTGGGGCAAAGCGAGGAAACAGAGAAAGAGCTTGGCAAGATTGAGAAGAAAATAAAATCCCTTGAAAAATTAGCCAGATTTTCAGGGCCGCATGATAAAAGCGACGCAATCTTAAACATTCATTCAGGGGCCGGCGGAGTTGATGCCCAGGACTGGGCCGGCCTGCTTTTAAGAATGTATCAGAAATTTGCTGAAAGCCGCGGCTGGACTTGGAAAGTTTTAGACCAGTCCTTTGGAGAACAGCACGGGATTAAGAGTGCGACTTTAGAAATTTCAGGACCCTACGCTTACGGGTATTTAAAAAATGAAAGCGGGGTCCATCGGCTGGTCAGGGTTTCGTCTTTTTCAGCCAAAGACCTTCGCCATACTTCATTTGCCTTGGTTGAGGTCTTGCCGGAAATCGCAGATTTTCCAGCTGGCGTAAAAATTGACGAGAAGGATTTAAAAATTGACACCTTTCGTTCTTCCGGTCCCGGTGGCCAGCATATGCAAAAGACCGAGAGCGCTATCCGGCTCACCCATCTGCCGACTGGGGTGACGGTTTCGGTTCAATCAGAACGGTCTCAGGCCCAAAATAAACAAAAAGCCATGCGGATTCTGGAGTCAAGGTTAACCCAGAAAATGGAAGAAGCCAAGGTTAAAGAAATTTCACAGTTAAAGCCAGAATTGGCTTCGGGCATTGAATGGGGGAATCAGATTCGCTCTTATGTGATGAATCCTTATAAATTAGTTAAAGATCACCGCACCGGCGTTGAAACAACGCAAATAGACAAAGTATTAGAAGGAGAATTAGATTTATTTATCGAATCTTAAACCCAACACTAATGATTATTTTCGAAAAAGTCATCAAGGAATACCCGCCTGCGCCGGCAGGTAACGGTAACCACAACGCCTATCGGGCCTTGGATGATATTAATCTTGAAATCAAGGACGGCGAATTTGTTTCCATTATCGGGCCATCCGGCGCCGGCAAATCAACCCTGATTAAAATGCTGATTCGCGAGGAAGTGCCTTCTAACGGTCGGATTTTGGTTGATGAAACAAATGTGGCCGAGCTTAAAGACAGCGAAGTTCCTCATTTGCGCCGCAAAATCGGAACCATTTTTCAGGACTTTAAGCTGCTTTCAAATAAGACCGCTTTTGAAAATATTGCTTTTGCCTTAGAAGTCATTGGGGCCACGCCGTCTAAAATTGAAGATGATGTGTCCAAAGTTTTGCGAATTGTCGGCATGGAAGACAAGGCCGCAAATTTTCCTCATCAGCTTTCCGGCGGCGAGAAGCAAAGAGTCGCCATTGCCCGGGCCTTGGTTCACCGCCCCAAGATTTTATTGGCTGACGAACCGACCGGAAACCTGGATTTATTAAACACTTATGATGTTATAAAATTACTGACAAAGATAAATGAGTTTGGGACAACCGTAATCTTAGCTTCGCATGACCGGGAAGTGGTTAATGCTGTTGGCCAGCGGGTCATCAGCATGGATAAAGGTAAAGTAATGAAGGACCAGGAGCAAGGGAAATACAATATATGAAGCCGACTAAAAAAAATTTAGCCAGGGTAATTGAAGCGGGCTGGACTAATTTCAAGCGTAACAGTTGGCTTGCTTTTGGCACAGTCGGAATAATGGTTCTGGCGCTTTTGATTTTTGCCGGCCTGGTGGCTTTTAACGTTGTTTCCCACAGGGCTTTGAGCTCGCTTGAGGAAAAAGTTGATGTCACCGCTTATTTGAAAGCCGAGGTTTCTAATGACCAGGCCCTGGAAGTGGTTCGGGAGCTTGAAAGCATGCCTGAAGTCGCTTTCGTGAATTATGTTTCTCGCGACCAGGCCTTGGAGGATTTTAAAAAGCGCCACCAAGACGAAGAGCTGGTTCAGCAAGCTCTCACAGAACTTGGCGAAAATCCGCTTCAGGGTTCTTTGGAGATAAAAGCCAAAGAAACGAGTCAATACGCTAATTTGGTCAGTTTTCTGGAAAACTCAAGATTTTCAGGCCTCTTGGACAAGATTGATTTTTACGAAAATGCGACGGTGATAGGCCGGATTCAGAAAATTTCATCAGGCTTAAGGGTCGGCGGGATTTTAGTGACTTTGATTCTTTCATTGATTGCTGTTTTGGTCACTTTTAACACCATTCGCCTGACCATTTATAGCCAAAAGCAGGAGATTGAGATTATGCGTTTAGTCGGCGCGTCTAACTGGCACATTCGCGGGCCCTTTGTGGTTGAAGGTGCGATTTACGGCATCATTGCCGGCCTCATGGTTTTAATACTTTTTTATCCGATTGTTTACCTGACTTCGCCAAGAATCCAGACCTTTATTCCGTCAGTTAACCTCTCTTTATATTTTTCTAATTTCTTCGGCCAGATGCTGCTTTTGGTTTTGGGCTCTGGCATTGCCCTTGGGGTAGTTTCAAGTATTGTCGCGGTTAGAAGATATCTCAAAATATAACGAATAGCAAAAAGCGAATAGCGAATGGCGAGAAAAGGCATTGAAAAGATGTCTTTTTTAGTTTAGAATATCTGAAACTCCAGGGTCTTCTAACGGTAGGAATATGGACTCTGAATCCATCAATCTTGGTTCGAATCCAAGCCCTGGAACAAAAATCCTATGAACGCATTTTTAGAACATATAATTGTTAATGTTTCTAACCCCAAAGTTTCTTTTCCGTTCTATAAAGATTTATTTGAGTATTTCGAGTATAAAGTAATCGTCCATGAAGAAGGTGACCACATTGCTTTTAGAAAAAAGGGGAGCGCTGATTTTTGGATTGTAGCCACTGACCCCAAATACATTAAAAACGGCTTTCATAGAAAAAATACCGGCATTAATCATTTTGCTTTTCACGTATCTTCTAAAGAAGAAGTTGACCAATTCAACGAAGAATTTTTAAAACCCAAAGGAATAAAAACTTTGTATAATAGTCCCAAACTATTTCCTCAATACACTAAAGATTACTACGCTGTCTATTTCGAAGACCCAGACAGAATTAAATTAGAAGTTGCTTCGTTTACGATAAAATATTAATAAACTTATGAAAAAAATTCGGGCGGTGGCGATAATTGTAGATGAAGATAAAGTTTTATTGATGCACCGGATTAATAATGGCAAGGAATACTATGTTTTTCCGGGTGGGGGCGTGGAAGAAGGGGAAACAGTTGAGCAAGCGGTTTTGCGGGAAACAAAAGAGGAAACTTCGCTTGAGGTAAAGATAGAAAAACTGCTTTATCATCATATTTATGACAATAATACTGAACAATTTTTCTATCTTTGCCAATATATTTCAGGCGAGCCAAAACTTGGCGATGCAAATGAATCGCAAGAAATGAAAAACGGAGGCACAAATTTTTACAATCCGGTTTGGTATGAAATAGAAAAACTGCCGCAACTACTTTTGTATCCTCTTGAAATCCGAGATTGGCTCATTGAAGATATAAAAACAATTTTTGAAAACACTCCCAGAGAAGTAGTGTTGAGGGTTTCAGAGTTAAGGCAGGAGTTATAATTTATGAAACTATATCGTTTTAGTCCGATAAAAAATGAAGAGCAGCTGTTAGAAGCAATAAAATATATTCACTTTGTTTGTTTTAAGTTATGTAAACAATCTTTTGGTAAATATCTGCCAGTTGCTGGCAATGTTGGAGTATTTTGTCATTATGACGATGAGTATGAGTTTCTTATGCGACTTCGAAAAGAATTGACCGAGGAATCAGACAACTTAAATCAAAAGTATTTTCGTCTTCATAAGCCTATAATAATTATTGCTAAAAATGATATACCAGAAACAACTTATACATATTTATATATACGAAAACCCGACCCATACAGATTTCATGTTGGAGATATAGATTTTGTTTTGGAAGAAGGTAAATATCAGGAACTTAAGAAGTCTTTACAGGGCGGAAAAATTATCAAAGGCGCGAGATTATTTGAGCGTCCAGACTTGGATATGATTGAGCTTTACGATCCTGATGTAGATGCTCTTGCTTATATAAGTCCCCACGAGATGACAGAGAAAGTAAGAGTTAAACAATAATCTGTTTCGTTCGGGATGAAGGAGTGGTTGGAGAAAAATTATGAATTCTGAGAGTATACTTAAAGGTAGAATATCTAGTTTGATAGTCGGTTTAATGCTTCAAGAAGCTGATTATTTAGTTATACCCTATAATGATATTCCGAATTTCTTAATTCAGTGTGGTATATCAAAAATGGACAAAATTGGGAAAAAATTACGCGCTACCCCTTCATTATTAATAATGGATAGAGACAGCGGTTTTACAACTTTGCTTTTTGTCAAATATCAAGGCATAGAAAGCAAAGGAAGAAATATTGATTGGGGATATAATAAATTAGTTGAGTACTGGCCAGAAGGGGAATTATTATTAGTTCGTCCCCAAAAGCCATATTTTTTCTTAGTATCAGCAACACAAAAAGGGCTTAAAGCCCTTCCTATTCTAGAGTCAGACATTTTTAAATTAGATATGAATTTAATTCAAAAATTTGGCAAAATAGTGAAAAAGTTTATACCCTAGAATTACTAAAATAATAACAAGGGGCTCCTTGATAAGATGCCTACAGGCATCTTATCAAGGATACACATTTGTGTCAATACAAAATTTGTAGATACCACAAATAATGTAAAAAAAGAGATTGACAGCAATGATTTGTTAGATGGTATAGGAGTCATATCTAAGTATATATTAGCACAAATTAAAAGAAAAAACAAGAAAAATATTTCCGGCAATAACAGAAAAAATATGGTTACAATAATTTTTGAATCCCACGGGACAACTACTGATAATGAAAAACATATTGCTTCTGGGTGGGCTGATGCTGAATTATCAGAACTTGGAATAAAACAAGCCAAGGAATTAGGAGAAAGGTATAAAGATGAATACTTTGACGCTATTTTCTGTTCTGATTTACAAAGGTCATATAAAACTGCCGAAATAGCATTTGGAAATAGATTTCCGATTAAAAAAGATTCAAGATTAAAAGAGTGCGATTACGGTGATTTCACTCAACATTCAAGCGAGGAAGTAGATAAAGAAAAACCGAAAAGAATTAAAAAACCATTTCCTAATGGCGAAAGTTATGAACAGATATCAGCACGAATGAAAGATTTTATTCGAGATTTAATCAAAAATTATTGGACCAAGAAAGTAATGATTATTGGCCATAGAGCCACTCAATACGGTTTAGATTATTGGATTAAAAATATTCCCATTTCCCAGTCAGTTATTAATCCTTGGAAATGGCAACCTGGCTGGGAATATATATTATTCGAAAAAATAAATAAAACCTCTTAAATTTAGACATGATTTTGTAAATTTTTATAAATATGGAAATAGTTGAATTCAAAACTTCCGAAGTTGAGCAAGTTTTTGAAAAAGAAAAGGCCAAACTTATTAAGATATTTCCAAATATCCAAATTGAACATATTGGTGGGACTTCGGTGCCAGGCTTGATTACAAAAGGCGATTTGGATATTAATATCCGTGTTCAAAAAGATGATTTCCCGACAGTAGTCGAGAAATTAAAAAGTATTTACCAGATTAATCAGCCGGAGAATTGGACTGAAACATATGCCAGTTTTAAAGATACTATTGATGGAATTGATTTTGGAGCACAAGTTACTGCCGTAGATAGTCCAGAGGATTATTTTCTCAAACATAGAGATTTTTTGAGAACTCACCCGGAAGTAGTTGAAAAGTTCAATCAACTTAAAAAGAAATGGGAAGGTAAAGATATGGCAGAATATAGAAAAGAAAAATCAGAATTTTTTGAGAAATTAACTTCATGAAACCCCTTAAATTTAGACATGATTTTGTAAAGATTAAGAATTTGTAAAATTTCTTAATTTTGATATAATATTTTTATGGCTATAGATTGGACTCAAATTTGCAGAAAGTATAAGGGCCTCTGGGTTGGTTTAAAAAAAGACCAAAAGACAGTTGTTGCCAGTGGAAAGACGGTGCGAGAGGTTATGGAGAAAGCTAAGAAGAAAGGGTATCCAATGCCTATCCTTTTTAGAGTGCCAACAAAAATCATTCCGTACATTGGTGGTTTTTAGGCATGAAATTCAGATATCATAAGTTTTTACTAGACCGTCGCTCACCTCTTTTTGGCCATTCAATATTAAAGCCGGTAATTCCTCTTAAAATCTCAGTGAATGGGAAAGAATTAGAATACGCAGCGCTTATTGATTCCGGCGCTGATTTTTGTATTTTTGATGCTGAAATAGGAGAGTATTTAGGATTGAAAATAAGGGAAGGGACGAGAATTAACTTCGGCGGCATCCAGGAAATAGGTGGAGCAGATGCGTTTTTGCATGAAATAAATTTAAATATTGGCGGACAGAACTATAAAACCATTATTGGTTTTTCATACGACGTTGCAAAGCACGGATTTGGTATTTTAGGCCAGAAAGGATTTTTTGATATTTTTAAAGTTAGTTTTGATTATGTAAAAGAAGAGGTTGAATTGAAAGATAAAAGATAACCAAATCTACTATGGCATACGAAGCAAAAAAGACCGAACACGTAGGAGCAAAACACGGCGATGGTGCTTATTTGGGGCGTAAGAAGGATGCAAAGAAAGAAAGTAACAAAATCCGTCGCCGTAATGCGAAGCGCGAAATCAGACAACACATCAAATGAAAAAAGTTTTTATAATTCATGGCTGGGAGGGGTATCCGGAAGAAGGGTGGTTTCCGTGGTTAAAGAAAGAGTTAGAGAATAGGGGATTTGAGGTTTATGTTCCGGCCATGCCTGATTCAGCAGAGCCGAAAATAGAGACCTGGATTCCGTTTTTGGCTAAATTAGTTGGTTCGCCAAATACCGATACTTTTTTTGTCGGGCATAGTATTGGTTGCCAGGCGATTATCAGATATCTTGAAACTTTGCCAGAAGGCGTTAAAATCGGCGGAGCTGTCTTTGTAGCAGGGTGGTATAATCTTCGCAATTTGGAAACTGAAGAGGAAAAGCGGATTGTTGGGCCATGGGTAAATACTCCGCGCGATGATGAAAAAATAAGAAAGGCGGTGAATAAAGCAGTGGCGATTTTTTCAGACAATGACCCTTTTGTCATGAAGGCCAATCAGAAATCTTGGAAAGAAAGAGTTGGAGCTAAGATAATCGTGGAACATAATAAAGGCCATTTCAGTGGTAGCGATGGTATTACCGAATTACCTTCAGCGCTAGATGCTGTGTTAGAGATAGCAAAATAATCCTATGAAAAAAATTCAGAGACAAGTTGATGAGTGGGTGAAGCAGTATAAAATCAATGTGGTCACCGGGCGGTGACCACATATGTGTAAGGGGAATTTTTGTCGGGCGGCTCAAGAAGTCCAAACTCAGTGCCGTCGCAGTCGGGGCAGGAAACTCTTTGACCGTCTTTCACTATCCAGCCCCATTTGCATTTTCCGCAGGGGTTCTTATCGAAGTCGGCCCATACTTTTACTTTTCTTGGCATCCTTCCTCCTTGAATTCTGAATTCCGATAAAAGGCCTAAAATAATCATAACAATTTTGGTTTTGCCTTTACAGAAGGAAAGGAGGGTAGCTTAGTAAGTAGTTTCTAGAGCCTTAGGTGGAGAATGCCGTTACCTTCACCACTGCGGCAAGAAGAATAAGCCACTGGGAAGCTTTTAATTCTTCTTGTCGCTTTTTTTTGACAAAAAGGCAATATTCATTTAAATTTTAGTTCATGGAAGACGAGGTTAAAAAAGAAGAAACTAATAAAGTCCCGAATCATTATTTAATCCCCGGAGCAATCTTGATTGCCGGGGCTTTGATTGCCGGAGCAGTTTTTTATTCAAACAACTCGTCGCTTAAGACCGCTAATCCGTCGGGAGGGAAGACGGCTAAAGTTGAAATTTCAGCGGATGATGACGCATTTTTGGGTCCTAAAGACGCCAAAGTGACGATCATAGAATTTTCCGACTATCAATGCCCGTTCTGCCGGAGTTTTTGGCGGCAAACTCTAGACCAGATTAAAAAGGAATATATTGATTCTGGTAAAAGCGTAAAATTTGTTTATCG
>CAYHZG010000017.1:0-9222 GCA_964361105.1 uncultured Candidatus Saccharibacteria bacterium | reverse complement strand
TTTTATGGAAAAAAGTCGCCCGCGGCCTATCAGCCGGCCGGGTTCAGTCAGTGGCTTTGCGTTTGGTGGTTGAGCGGGAAAGGGAAATTGAAAATTTCAAGCCAGAGGAATATTGGACGATTGAGTCGTTTTTGAAAGCCAAGGCAGGCGAGTTTGTGGCCTTTTTAAATAAAATTAACGGTGAGGCGATTCCAAAGCCGGGGATAAAAAGTAAAGCCGAGGCCGATAAAATTTTAAAAGACCTTGAAGGGGCTGAATTTGTTGTTGGAAAAATTGAGCGGAAAGAGATGAAAAGAGTCCCGGCGCCGCCTTTTATCACGAGCACCCTCCAGCAAGAGGGTTTCAAGAAATTAAGATTTTCGTCAAAACAGACAATGATGCTGGCCCAGCAGCTTTATGAAGGAATTGAACTTGGAGAAAGGGGTGCGACAGGATTGATAACTTATATGAGAACTGACTCAACTAATCTTTCTGACCAAGCGCTTTTTGCGGCCAAAGATGCGATTATAAATCTATTTGGCCAAAACTACTGGGCCGGTTTTCCAAGAAAATACAAAACTAAATCTCGTTTGGCCCAAGAAGCTCACGAAGCAGTCAGGCCGACCGACCCGGCGCGGACTCCAGAAAGCGTTAAAAGTCATTTAACTCCCCAGCAATTCAAGCTTTATGATTTGATTTGGCGCCGGTTCATGGCTACCCAGATGAAAGAAGCACTATTTGATACGATGAGCGTGGAGATTTTGGCTAAGAACTATGGCTTTGGCGCTAACGGGCAAACTCTAAAATTTGATGGCTTTTTAAAAGTCTATCCAATCAAATATGAAGAAAAAGAGTTGCCGCCGCTGGAAGAAAAAGAAAAATTAAAACTCCTGGAATTAAAACCGGAACAGCATTTTACCAAACCGCCGCCTCGATTTAACGAAGCCTCTTTGGTCAAGACCTTGGAAAAATACGGCATCGGCCGACCTTCAACTTATGCGCCGATTATTTCCACGATTCAGCTAAGGAACTATGTTCAAAAAGACCGGGTAAGATTTTTTCATCCGACTGAAATCGGAAAGATGGTCAATGATTTATTGGTTGAGCATTTTCCGGACGTGGTTGATATAAAATTTACCAGCAATATGGAAAACGAATTGGATGATGTGGCTGAAGGTAAAGAAAAGTGGGTTAGTTTGATTAGAGAATTTTACGGACCGTTTTCGGCGAATCTGGAGAAGAAATACAAAGAAGTCGGCGGGAAACAAGTTGAAGAAACCGACGAAATCTGCGAAAAATGCGGCGGCAAGATGGTGATTCGGATGGGCCGCTTCGGCAAGTTTTTGGCCTGCTCTAATTTCCCGAAATGTAAGAATACAAAGAATTTGAATCAATGAAAAACCGCTGGCCGGGGAGGGGTAGCCAGCGGTCGGGGGAGAATCACGGCTACTTACCCTTTGATTTCTTCTTACCTCTTTTTGGTATTTTTGGTTTTTTAGGTTTAGCTAAATCTTCAGGCCGAAGGAGTTTAGCATTGCGTTTATACCTTTCAAAAATATTCAAAAATAGGGCGGCTGCCGCTCCAGGGTTCTTGATCACCACCATGAAGTCCTCCTTTAAAGGGCTACAAAATCTATACCAAATTTTCCGACTGTCGACAAGTTTAATATCCGCTGGAGTTTTTTCATTGATTTGGTATAAATTAGGCAATGGAAGTACGAAACTTTGATAGTTCAATAGAGAAGTTTATTAAATCACTTGAGAAACAAACTATTGCCAAAGTCCTCCGTACTATTGATCTTCTTGAAGAATTCGGTCCTAAACTTGGAATGCCTCACACTAGGAGAGTGAAAGATAACCTTTTTGAGCTTCGGGTGCGGGGGAAACAAGAAGTCAGAATTTTCTATACTTTTCATAAATCTTACATTGTACTCTTACATGGTTTTATTAAAAAATCCCAAAAGATTCCGAAAAAAGAAATTCGTATAGCTTCTGCGAAACTTAAAGCCCTTGACTAAAATATAACACATACGTTATACTTGTTTTATGAAAAGTTATAAACAATTTAAGGCCCGACTTCTCAAAGATAAAGAGATTAAAAAATTCTATAAAGAATTAGAACCTGAATTTGAGTTGGTGCGGATTTTGATTCGAAAAAGACTTGAAAGAGGTTTTACCCAACAGGAACTTGCCCGTAAGGTCGGGACAAAACAATCTGCAATTTCACGTTTGGAATCAGGTAGATATAATCCAACGATTCAAGTTTTGCGTAAGGTAGCCGAGGCATTAAACGCCGATCTTAAAATTTCTATTAGGTAAAAAAACCGCTGGAGTTTTTGAGTGGGTTTGATATAAGGAAGTTAGGGAGGTGGACAATGGCAGAACAGAAACCTGAAATAAGGGCCGAAGAGGTAAAACCCGGAACCCTTAGGTTAACCATAATACATAAGGATTCCAGGAAGAATTTTTCTTTCCTAGTCAGCGCAACACCTGACCGCGTGGAAATGAGTAAGGAGGTGAGAGATGAGTGTAGATCGGGTTGACCATACTCGTGGGCTTTGCGGTAAGCCGAATGTTTCTGATAACACGCCGCGTGAAGTAGTGGAGAAAATAGTGGAGAAAAAGGCAGCTCGTTGCCTTTGTTGCGGCACGGCGATGTATATTCAAGATCCAGTAAGCATCGGCATGCAGCAACTCGGAGTGTACCTTCTTGTCTGTCCTTCGTGTCCGTCTCCGAGGGCAGCCTAGTCCTACCTTGATAAATCCCTGCAAGGCTTCGGCCGACCAGGGATTTTTCGCTTTTTATAGCGAAAAGTGCGAGGCATATGTCTCTCGGGAAGTTCAGGAGACCGAGCAGCAAGGTAAGTCAAGATTGTTTAAAGTCAGAGCGAAGCGATGACAAGTCTTGACTTTGCGAGGTCGTATGTACAGCGAACAAAACTCGTTGGGTTTTGCGAGCGGTTCCCGAAGACGTATGCCGAGGGCAGCTTTTCGCTAACCTTTCAATCTGTTATTATTTTAAACGATGTCAAACGAACCAATCCTTAAAGTTGAAAACTTAAACGTTGCTTTTGACGGCAATAAAATTCTTGAAGATTTGAGTTTTGAAATTAAGAAAGGTGATATTACCGCAGTCATCGGGCCAAACGGGGCAGGGAAGACAGTTTTGTTTAGAACCCTTTTGGGATTAGTGCCTTATTCAGGAAAATTCCTTTGGCAAGACGGCGTCAAAGTCGGCTATGTTCCTCAAAGATTCATTGTTGATCGCCATATGCCATTAAGCGTCAATGAGTTTTTAAGTTATAAAGGCGGCAGAAACAAAATAGCCGAAGTTTTAAAATGGGTGGGTTTTAGCACTCACGACGAACATCATTTAATCCATCATCTATTAAATCAGCCGCTTGGGGTGCTTTCGGGCGGCGAGCTCCAGAAAATACTAATTGCTTTTGCTCTTTTGGGCAATCCAAAAGTTCTTCTTTTTGACGAACCAACCACTGGAATTGATATTGGCGGTGAAGAGACAATTTATAATCTGCTTAAAAAATTAAGAGACGAGCATGATCTAACGATTATTTTTATTTCCCATGATATTCATGTGGTTTATCAATATGCTAATAATGTTTTATGTTTGAATAAGGAAAAAATATGTTTTGGGCCGCCGCACCAGGCCTTGAGTACAGAAGAGTTGAAAAAACTTTATGGAGCAGAGGTAGGGATTTACTCCCATACTCACAAATGATTGACCAAAATTTATTATTTACATTAATTACGGCAGGCGTTGTCGGAGCCGCGGCCGGATATCTCGGTTCAATCATGGTTTTGCGGCGCTTGGCTTTAGCCGGCGACGTGTTAAGTCATGTTGCTTTGCCTGGGATCGGAATCGCTTTGGTTTACGAGCTTAATCCGTTTTTAATGGCTTTTGTTTTTTTATTTGCCGCCTCGTGGCTAATCTGGTTACTTGAAAAAAGAACCAATCTTCCGACTGATGCCTTAATCGGGATTTTATTCGTTGCTTCTTTGGCTATCGGGGTAATGATTATTCCGGAATTGGAAGAATTAGGCGAAGCCCTTTTTGGCGATATTTCCAAGATTGATTTCCTTGATTCTGCATTGGCGGTAATACTCTCGGTCCTGGTATTTATCATCGGTTCTAAGATTTATAAAGGATTAGTTTTGGGGACGATTTCCGAGGACTTAGCTATTGCAAATGGCGTAAAATTGAGGAAGATAAATCTTTTGTTCATGATTTTAGTGGCAGCAGTCGTGGCTTTGGGAATAAAAGTCGTCGGAACTTTACTGATGGGTGCTTTGATTATCGTATCTGGCACAGCCGCCAAAAACTTAAGTCAAAGTATTACCAGATATGCTTCTTTAAGCACAATTTTCGGCTTGGCAGCCGCGCCAAGCGGACTTTTAATTGCCCGGGCCTATGAATTGCCACCAGGGCCAATGATAATTTTAGTCGGCATCGGGATATTTTTATTGAGCTTATTTGGGAGAAAGTAAATTTATGAAGATTGAAATCAGCCCGAAAAATATAAAATTAGACGATGCCTTGGTAGTTTGGGTTGAGCAAAAAATCGGCGGTTTGGAAAAGTTCCTAAAAAGAATTGACTCGAATGTGGTTGAAGCCAGAGTAGAGATAGGGAAGCCCTCTCGTCATCATCATAAAGGCCTGGTGTGGTATGCCGAGGCGAACTTAAAATTACCGGGGAAGCTTTTACGAGCCACAAATATGAATAAAGACTTGCGTCTTGCGATTAATCAGGTTAAAGACGAACTCCAGAGGCAGATAAAAAAGTATTTGGGAAAGAAAGGATAGCAAAAAGCTGCCCTCGGCATATGTCTTCGGGAACTGTTCGCGAAACCCAGCGAGTTTTGCTCGCTGTACATACGACCTCGCAACCGAGCACTCAACGCCTTGAGTGCTCGGTACCCTGCTGTCCCGATTCCGATTTCATCGGAATCGAGGATCCTCGATTGCTTCGCAATCGGGACTCGGTCTCCAGAACTTCCCGAGAGACATATGCCTCGCGCTTTTTGCTATTAGTTTTTCAAAAGAAACCCTTTCGGCAATACCAATTTCTGAATCTGAGGGTGTCTTGTGAAATGGCCGGTATCTTTACGCAGTCCCCATGCGAGTCCCCACAGGGACGAGCTGGGATATTTCTGAATAAATTGCCGGTAATAATGAGGGTAAGGGGTGGTAACTCCCTCATTGTCGGCAATTCAAGTAAAGTACCACGCCATTTCCAAGAAGAGGCTCAAGAGAAGAAATTGGTGTTGCCGATACAAGGTTTCTTTTGTTAAAAGCTTGGAAAATAGATCACTTTTTGTTATGATTCTCAAGCTATGTCGGTATTTTCTAAGCTCTTCGGCGATGCGAATCAAAGGTATTTGAAAAGTGTTCAGCCGGTGGTTGAAAAGATAAATAAACTTGAAAAAGAATTCGAGCAGCTTTCTGATGTTCAGTTAAAAGAAAAAACAGAAGAATTTAAAAAGCGTTTAGACGAAGGCACTTTAGATGATTTATTGCCGGAGGCCTTTGCCGCGGTCCGCGAAGCGGCTAAAAGAACTCTTAACCAACGGCATTTTGACGTTCAGCTTATCGGCGGCATTGTCTTGCATCAAGGTAAAATAGCAGAGATGAAAACCGGTGAGGGCAAAACTTTAGCCTCAACTTTAGCAGTTTATCTGAATGCTTTATCAGGTCAGGGAGTGCATATCGTAACCGTCAATGATTTTTTATCTAGGCGCGACACTGTTTGGATGGGGCAGATTTACAATGCTCTTGGTCTAACCGTTGGCTGCATAAATCACGACTCAAGTTTTCTTTATGATCCTGGCCACACAGAAAAAGATGAGAAAAGAGATTCAGAAGGAGCCTTCCGTGTTTTTCATGAATTTTTAAGACCGGTGACGAGACGTGAGGCCTATGAAGCCGATATTACTTATGGCACCAACAACGAATTCGGTTTTGATTATCTGCGCGATAACATGGTTTATGATTTGGGGCAGATGGTTCAAGCCAAAGGCCCCGCCTCCGCCAAGGCTTCGGCGGGCAGGCATAACTTTGCTATTGTTGATGAAGTTGATTCAATTTTAATTGATGAAGCGAGAACCCCCCTTATTATTTCCGCGCCAGATACTGAATCCGGAGAGCTTTATAAAACCTTTGCCAAAGTTGTGCCTAATTTAAGAGAGAATGAGGATTACAATATCGATGAAAAACTAAAAGCCGTGACCATTACCGATGCCGGTATAGACAAAGTTGAAAAGATGCTCGGCTTACAAAATATTTATGACCATGCTGGGATGCGCTATGTTCATCATCTTGAAGAGGCCCTGAAAGCCCATGTTTTATTCAAACGCGACCGCGATTATGTAATCAAAGACGGCGAAGTCATTATTGTTGACGAATTCACCGGCCGGCTGATGCCGGGCCGCCGCTGGTCAGAGGGGCTTCATCAGGCCATTGAGGCCAAAGAGGGAGTAAAAATTGAGAGGGAGTCGCGGACTTTAGCCACCATCACTTTCCAAAATTATTTCCGAATGTATAAAAAGCTGGCCGGAATGACCGGGACGGCGGCAACTTCAAGCGAAGAGTTTCATAAGGTCTATAATCTTCCCGTGATTGTGGTTCCGACTAATAAGCCGATGATAAGGACTGATTTGCCCGATCGGATTTATAAAACTACTACGGCTAAATGGAAGGCAGTAGTTAAGGAAATTAAAGAAAGGCATTTCAAAGGGCAGCCGGTTTTAGTCGGTACGGTTTCAATTGAGAAGAATGAACTGCTTTCAGCCATGCTCAAGCGTGAAAAAATCCCTCATAACATTTTGAACGCAAAAAACCATGAGTCAGAAGGCCAGATTATTGCCCAGGCCGGAAAACTGGGTCAGGTGACCGTGGCGACCAATATGGCTGGCAGGGGAGTGGATATAATCTTGGGCGGGAACCCGCCGGAGGCGGGAAACGCCGAAAAAGTAAAAGAGCTTGGCGGTCTTCAAGTTATTGGCACAGAGCGCCACGAAGCCCGGAGAATTGATAATCAGCTTCGCGGTCGCTCGGGCCGGCAGGGCGATTCCGGCTTATCACAATTCTTTGTTTCCTTGGATGATGAGGTAATCAGAATTTTTGGTGGCGAAAGAATCAAAAGTTTAATGGAGCGACTTGGTTTTCCAGAAGACGAAGCGATTGAACACGGTCTAATCAGTAAATCTATTGAGCAAGCTCAGAGCAAGATCGAAGGCCACCACTTTGACGCCCGAAAATATGTTTTGGAATTTGACAATGTAATGAATAAGCACCGGGAAACGATTTATAATTTAAGAAAAGAATTATTGGAGGGCTCTGGATATAAGTTAAAAATTGAAGAATATATAAAAGAATTTGTTAATGAATTGATTTCTTTTCACGCTTCAGGGGCAGAATGGAATCTTAAGGAAATTGAAGAGACGATAAAGACAGTTACTGATAAGGATTTTAAAATTAAAGAAGAATTGACTAGCAGTGATGACTTAAGAATAATGATTAATGAATTCATTAGAAGTATTTATGATGAAAAAGAAAAACAAGTTGGCGAAGAGGTGATGCGAAATCTTGAAAAATTTGTTTTATTACGAGTGATTGATGAGTTTTGGATTGATCATCTGGAGGCGATGGATTACTTAAGAAATTCAGTCAACCTGCGAGCTTATGGCCAGCGCGACCCTTTGGTTGAATACCGGATTGAAGGTCAGAAAATGTTTGAGCAATTGTTGCAAAGTATTAAACGCCAGGTAGTGAATATGATTTTCAAAGTCGGAGTCGAAATGCGACCGGCCCAACCGCAACCAGTTCGAGTTAACGTGAATAAGTCCCCAAAAGGCAAGGAAATCGGTAGGAATGATCCTTGTTGGTGCGGAGCCAAGAATCCCGATGGTAGTCCAAAGAAATATAAGAAGTGTCATGGGGCGTGAGAGATAAAAATATGAACATTTCTCAAGAATGGGGCTTTGGCGATAATAAAGAGTTGGCTGATCAGCTTAAAGAGCTCGTGTTAAGCGGTAAGAAAAAAGCCACCACGGGCCTTTATCGTGATGGTGGCAGGATTCCAAAAGTTGGTGAGTATCAAGCTATTTTGGATTCAGATAAAAAACGTTTTTGTGTTATCCGATGTACAAACGTTAAAATTATGCCTTTTCTGGAAGTCGGTTACGATTTTATACAGAAAGAAGGCGAAGGAGATGGGGATATTGAAGAATGGAGAGCAAAACACCGCAAGTTCTTTAATCTCAAAGGTGATAATGTGAAAGTTATTTGCGAAGAGTTCGAGATGGTCTCACGGATTTAGCAAGAAATATAAAAAGTGTCATGGCTAAATCAATTTCGCAAAAGCGAGATTGATCGCCCGACATTTTGTATGACAAAATGTTTAGGGGAAATAAAATGAAAAAAGACGAAGAATTACCATCTGAGTTATATGAAGTAGCAAGAAAGAAGAGGACCGAAGCGCCGTTTTCTGGGAAATATTGGGATAGCCACGAAAAAGGAATGTATAAATGCGCCATTTGCGGGACAGAACTTTTTTCTTCGGATACGAAGTTTGATTCCGGAACTGGCTGGCCAAGTTTCACTGAACCGGCAAATCGGAAAAATATTGAATTAAAACCCGACTATAGCGGTGGTATGTCCAGAACCGAGGTTTTGTGCAAAGAATGCGGCGCTCATCTCGGCCACGTTTTTGACGACCTGCCTCGCCAAAGCTCCGGCAAGGCGGGTGGTCCCAAAGACAAAGGCGGAAAAAGATACTGCATTAATTCGGTTTGTCTTGAGTTAGAAAAAGATTTAGTAAAGATGGTAAATAAAAAAAATGGCAAAGGTCTATAAAGTAATGTTTTCGGTTTCTCTGATTTTAATGGCCATTTCCTTGGCTTTGTTTTTAATTTACGGGCTGAATCTTGGGATTGATTTTACGGGCGGTTCGTTTTTAGAAGTGGAGTTTTTAAAAGAGAGGCCTCAGATAGGCACGATCAAGAAAACATTCAGTGATTTGAATATCGGCCAAGTTTTGGTTTCTGAAGCAGGGGAGCGAGGATTAATTTTAAAAATGGCGGAAGTATCAGAAGAAATGCACCAGAAGATACTTGCCGAATTGAAAAACTTAGGAGAGCTTGAAGAAAAAAGATTTGATTCAATCGGTTCGGTTTTGGGCTCGGAGTTAAAAAGAAAAAGCGTTATTGCCATTGTCATTGCTTTAT
>CAYHZG010000016.1:0-9429 GCA_964361105.1 uncultured Candidatus Saccharibacteria bacterium | reverse complement strand
GGTGCTGATTTAATTTTTTAAAAAATAAAAAGAAATGTAAAGAAAAATTTGTTGATAACTACCATCCAGTCGCCGAGAGAACTGTTTTGATTGTTTTTAAAATCACGGCCAAGTCAATCGTCAGAGAACGATTTTTAATGTAATACAGATCGTATTGAAGTTTCTCTTTAGTGTCATTTGAATCTAAATCCTTTCCATAATTTATCTGAGCCCAGCCGGAAAGGCCCGGTCTGACCAGGAGCCTTTCATCGTAAAATGGAATTTCTTTTTTTAGTTTTTCCACAAACTCCGGCCGCTCGGCCCTTGGTCCGACCACTGACATTTCACCTTTCAATATATTGATTACCTGGGCTAATTCATCCAGGCGGGTCTTTCTAAAAAATCTGCCCGTCTTAGTCACTCTTTGGTCGTTTTTAGTTGCCCAAACCGCTCCGTATTTCTCCGCCTCTTGGATCATGGTTCTGAATTTTATGACCTCAAAAATTTTTCCTCCCTTGCCGATCCTAGTTTGTTTATAAAATACCGGACCCTCGGTTTCCCATTTTATGGTCAAGGCAATAAAAGGGAAAAGAGCCGCGAAAACAATAGTGCCGATTACTGCTAACACCACATCAGTAAGCCGTTTCAGAAATTCATAAAACCGTTTCTCGCCGCGGGAAATATTTTCCAAGAACCAGAGCTGGTTTATGGTTTCAAGAGGAACTTTTTTTAATATTTTTTCATAGGCGCTAGCCAAATTTATAAATTGGACATTTCTTTTTCCGGCTTTATAAAAAACATCAATAATATCCGGTAGCCGGTAGGCCTCTGGGCTCAAAATGATAGTATTAATGTGTTCATTTTCTATAATCCTTTCAATGTTTTTGGCTCCGCGAACCTGTCTGAAATCAACATTCTCAAATGAAAAAGCAGCTTGTTCTGAAACATCCAAAGCGTATTTTAAATTATAGCCATATTGCGGATTTTGATTTAAAAACTTGGCTAAATCAAAAGAAGTTTGATTGAAGCCGACAATTATAGTATTATTTCTAAAGGTTTTGCCTAAAAATCGGTTATAGAGGTAGCGCCATAAAGAAATCAGGCCGGTGAAGATAGCGATATAAATCAAAAGATTTCTTCTTGGCGCAATTTGGATAAAAGGAATTAGGTAAAAGAAGAGGACCGATATGATTGCCGAAATAGCCGTTGATTTGAATAAAGAAGAATAGAAATCAGGCGAGTTTTTGGCAAAATTAAGTTCATAAAGATTGGCAATGTAGAAAACCAAAATCCAGAAAATAAAGACCAAAGAAAAGGGCAACAAATGAACGGGGGCCTGTAAACTAAAATCAGCCCCATAACGGATAAATAAGGTTAGATATAAAGAAGCGTAAAGAATTAAAACGTCCCCTAAAAATAGAAAGAATCGTTTCATGTAATTCTCATTTGGTTATCACAAAAGATGGCATATGTCAAACCATAAAAATATTGTAAAAAGAGAGCCTAACCTACTGAAATTCCTGCAATACGGAATTTATTTGATTGCTTTTATCCCATTGGTTATTTTCAGCCAATATATATCTCCTTTTCACTTTGGCAAAGTGTTTGTTTTTAGGTCTTTGATTGAAATCCTCGCAGTTTTCTATCTTGTTTTAATAGTTAAATACGGAAAACAATTTTTACCTCCCCGGACGGCGCTTTTTTGGGCGATATCAATTTTTACGGCCGCTTTTGGTTTAGCTACTTTTACCAGCATTAATTTTTATCAAAGCTTCTTCGGTACTCTTGAGCGGATGGGGGGTTGGTTTAGTTTTATTCATTTCTGGGGATTTTTTGTGATTGCAACTTCAGTTTTGAGGAAAAAAGAAGAGTGGCTTACTTTTATCAAGTTATCTCTTTTTGCCAGTTTGCTTTCGGCTTTTTACGGATTTTTGCAAAAAACCGACATTAGCTGGGTGATTGGTTCTGGCGGAAGAGCAAAAATTTTCGGCACCATCGGCAATTCAGCTCTTTTTGCCGGCTATATGATTATTAACGCTTTTATGGCTTTGATGCTGTATTTTAAGCCATCTGCTTCCGTGAACGAAAAGCGCTTTTACATCGCGGTTTTTATTCTTGATGCTTTTGCGGTTTTATTGACCGGAGTCAGGGGTTCGGTTTTGGGAGTCATAGTTGGGATATTGGTTTTTGGATTTTTGTATTCTTACAGTTTTGGTTCAGTTAGATTAAAAAAGATGACCATTGGTTTCTTTGTTTTAGTGATTGCGGTAGCCGGAATTTTGTACTCTTTGCGAAATACTGATTTTGTAAAGAGTAATCAGTATCTTTCCCGTTACGCCGATATTTCACCAAAGGCCTATACGGTCCAGACGCGAACCTGGGCTTGGCGAGCCGGTTTTAACGGCTGGAATGATTCTTTTAAATCAATGATTTTCGGCTGGGGCCCGGAAATGTTTAATATTCCTTTTTCTAAACATTTTAATCCCAAGTTTTTTCGAGGTCTTGGTTCAGAGACATTATTTGACCGGGCCCACAACCAGTTCTTGGAAGTTCTCTTCACTATGGGGTTAGTCGGATTTTTAACCTACCTTTTTATCTATTTTGTAGCTTTCAGAGACCTTAAAAGATTAAACTCTAGTCCCGAGGAAAAAGTTTTTAAAATCGGGTTGATATCTGCCTTAGTTGCTTATATGATTCATAATTCTTTTATTTTTGACACCTCGGCCAATTACATAATGTTTTTCCTTGTCTTGGGATTCATTAATTTTTTGAGCCAGCGAACTATACAATCGTCCCAAAGTTCAATGACTTACGAATTTAAAAATAAAGGTTTATTAGTCAATATAATTGGTATAATTTTGGCGATAGCCGCTATTTTTTCAATTTATAGATTTGAGGTTATTCCAGCCAAGGCAAACTATGCCACCACCCGGGCAATCATCGCTTCTTGGTCAGGGAATCATGATTTGGCTTTTGAGAAGTTCAAGAAAGCAATGAGCTATGACACTTTTGGAAAATATGACATCCGGCACCGCTACAACCAGTATATTCTTGAACTGGCAAATAGAGGCAAGGTTGATGAAAAAACCGGCCAGCGTCTTTTAGTCGCGGTTGAAAATACAAAAAAGAACGTCGCCGAATCTCCCCAAGATTATCTGCCATACCTTTATATCAGCCGTTCCTATATTTTGCTTGGCAAAAATGACCCTAATTCCGAATACAATGATCTCGCTTTGGAAAACAGCTTGAAGGCCTTTGAGATTTCGCCGACCTTTGTCAGGACTTATTATGAAGTTGCCCAGGTTTATTTAAATAAAAAGGACTATCAAAAAGCAATAGAATGGTTTGAAAAAGTAGTTGAGTTGAATCCCGAGGTCGGCCTTTCTTATTGGTATCTTGGAATAACTCTTGCTCAAGCCGGCCAGCTCCAAAAGGGTGCCGAGACTATAGAGAAATCGGATTATGATTATAAATCAAATGAAGCCGATGCTTTGAGAATGGCTGAGATTTATTTAAGAATGAAGAATTTCCAAAAAGTAGCCGAAATATACGAAGCCCTGATTAAATTAAATTCAAAAAATCCGCAATACTTTGCTTCTTTAGCCGTAGCTTATAGAGAAATAGGCCAGATAGACAAAGCCATTAAAGCCGCCCAGACCGCCAGCCAGATTGACCCGGCTTTTGCCAAAGAAGCCCAGAACTTTATAGATTCTCTTCGCTAATGAAATTTAGACATTTAAATTCTAAAACCATTTCTTTCGTTGTTCTATATTCTATATTCTATATTCTATATTCTGGAAGCGCTTCTGCCGATTTTCTTAATCAGACCGTTATCTTTAATCTAAATCCTCAATATGAGTATCTTAGCCGGACAAAAGTCAGCGCCACTTTGAGAAAAATTTCTAGTAACGCCTACTGGTATGTTTCCGATGATTTTTGGGCCGGGGTTTTTGAGCCGGAAAAGAATCTGTTCCTAGAAAAGTTAGATGAATTGGCTTTGGAATTTGATAATCGGATTTACCCGATTGAAAGAGGTTTTTGGGGGACCGAAAGCAATCCTGGAGTTGATAATGATCCGAAAATAACAGTTTTAATAACTAAACTTATTGACCAAGCCGGCGGGTATTTTGACACCACTCATCTTTACAAAAAAACCGAAGCGCCTGAATCAAACGAGCGGGAGATGTTTTTTATAAATTCTTCTTCGGTTATTTCAGGCCGGGCCAAAGTTTTTTTGGCCCATGAATTTCAGCATCTCATCGGTTTTTACCAAAAAGAAATTTTAAAAAATATTACTGAGGATGTTTGGCTTAACGAAACCAGGGCCGAATACGCCCCTCGGCTCTTGGGCTATGATGATGTTTTTGACACTTCCAATATCAGGAGAAGAATTTTCGCTTTTCAGCAAAATCAGTCCGATCCCTTAGCCGAGTGGAAGAATGAATCATCTGATTACGGGGCGGTTACTCTTTTTATGTATTACCTGGTGGATAATTACGGTGCTCAAATTTTGGTTGATTCTCAAAAAAGCGCTAAATCAGGGATTGGCTCCATTAATGAGGCCTTGCGGCAAAATTTGTTCTCTCAGACATTTTCTGATGTTTTTTCCGATTGGACCATTGCCAATATATTGAATGATTCATCAGTGGATCAAAAGTATGCTTATAAATCCGGGCATTTAAGCAATTTCAGGGTTTCGCCGACCCAAAGCTATACTATTTCCGGGATTGGGACCATTTTTTCAGTTTCTAATCAAAGTAAGGATTGGCAACCCCACTGGTATGAGTTTAATACTTTGGTTGGTTCTAGCACGGGTTTGAATTTAAAAGTTGATTTTTCAGCCGATATGGAAACGAATTTCAGAGTTCCTTTTATTGCTTTTAAAATAAACGGGCAGAAAGAAATCAGTTTTCTTCCTCTTAATGGAACAAGCGCCACCTTTTTCTTTAAAAATTTCGGTTCCGAGATTTATAAAATCGTTTTAATTCCGGCTAACCATTCAAAGACATCCAAGTTTACTGAAAATGATCCAGTTGTTTCTTTTAACCTTAAAGTCCAGTTGACTTCCGAATTTGAAGAGCTTAATGCCTCGACTCCTTTGCCGCAGATATCACCGGCAACATCAATTCAAGATCTTTTGGATAAAATCTCAGCTTTGCAGAATCAGATTAAGCAACTACAAAAAAGTACGATTAGTATTTCTCTAACTCGTGATTTATCTATCGGTTCAAAAGGAGACGATGTAGGGCAGCTCCAGAAGTTTTTAATAAACCAAGGAGTTTATCCAGAGGCCAGAATTAGCGGTTACTTTGGGCCACTTACCAAGAATGCGGTCATAAGGTTTCAGAAAAAATACGAAATTTTTCCTCAAATCGGCTATGTCGGGCCAAAGACAAGAAATAAAATTCTAGAACTGGCGGATTAATTATTATGTTTTTACTTTCAGCTTCAAGTTTAGCTTTGTTTAAGGAATGCGGCCGCTGTTTTTATCTTCAAGTCAAGGAAGGGGTGAGGCGGCCCCAAGGGCTCCCCATGCCGCTTTACACCAAGATGGACCTTTTGGTTAAGGATTACTTTGACGGGTTTAGGAAAGAAGGACTGCCGCCTCAATTAGAAGGGCTGGTTGAGGGCCGGTTGTTTGATAATCAAGAGCTTTTAAAAAAGTGGCGGAACTGGAGGACTGGCCTAACTTTTATTGATGAAAAAGCCGGGGCAAAGCTGGTCAGTGCTTTGGACGACTGCTTGGTTTCAGACGATAATCATTTTATTCCTTTGGATTATAAGTCCAAAGGCGATATTAGAGATGATTCTCATATTTTTCACCAAAACCAGCTTAATATTTACACCTGGCTTTTAGATGAGAATGGTTATCCGACTAAAGACGTCGGCTACCTGGTCTTTTTTGCCCCTTTAAAAATCCACAGCAACAATTTGATAAAGTTTGATATAATTCCAAAGAGGGTAGAAACCTCAAAAGACAATGCTCGGGAGCTTTTTTATAAGGCCGTAAATCTTTTAAACGGTCCAAGGCCGGAAAAACACGAAAACTGCAATTATTGCCGTTGGATTGATGATATTCACGATGTAATCGGCTGATGTAAATCCAGTCAAAATGCTGGATGCGTCGAGCAGCTGAAGTTTAATAAATTGTCCAGTTGCTCAGTGAGCCACTGGGCTATAAGGTTAGACTATAAAATTATGATGAAAGTCATGATGAAAGCACCAGTTACCGCAGCCGTTTTAGTCGCTGTGGTGGCAGTTATTTTAAGCTATGTTCAAGGAGTAGAAGAGATGATGTCAGTAGATACTTGGGCATTACTTAGCTTAGTTTTTGGTCTTTGGGTTGGTTATCAAGGCGGAAATAGTTGGGGCAAAGCGCTTTGGGCTGGAGTGGCAATCGGTGTGGTTTGGGCGGTTTTGATAGTTTTGGGTTGGGGAGTGGTAAAAGCAATGGGGATTGATGCAGTATGGTCTTTGGCTGTCTTTGCTTTTGAGATGAACGTTGTCGGAGCGCTGATCGGCGGGGGGTTTACCATGAAGTAAATTCGACGCCGCAGAAGGGGGTCGGGGAACTGGGAAAAATAAAAAATAAGAAGTTAGAAAGCTTGACTTCGTCTTTAAAATTTCCTAAAATTTTTTTGCTATGTCTCTATGTGATGTTTGTAGGAAAAATCAGTCGACTCGGCGGGTGGTCAAGATAGTTAATGGGGTGAGGTCAGTTGTCAATATTTGCGATGAATGCTCGACAAAAGGAGTAAGTTTTAGTTTTGGCGGCGGAAATCGCGGCCGGCATGGCGGCGAAAGCCCTAAAAAGCGTGGCCGGGACCCGTTCGGTTTTGGCAGCATTTTTGGTGATGATATTTTCGGCGATATTTTCGGCGATATTTTCGGAGCCGAGCCGAGAATTCAGGAAAGGGTTGATGTCCAGGATTATATTTCCGAAGCAGCCAAGCAGTCACTGGATGAGGCATTGGGTTATGCCCAGAATTTTGGCAGTTCCGAAATTGACACCGAGCATCTACTTTTGGCTTTGATAAATGACCAGATTATTAAAAAAGTTTTAAGTAACTTAAGAATTTCGGAAACGGAAATCAGATCGGCTCTGGAAAGAGATATTGAGAAAGGAAAAGAAAAAAATGAATTGGAATACTCGCCCAGAATGAAAAGAATTTTGGATTTGGCTTTAGCCGAAGCCCAGGGCCTGCGCCATAGCTATATCGGTCCAGAACACCTTCTTTTAGCTTTGATCCAGGAGGGTGAGGGTCTGGGTGCCCGGATTTTAAGAAAGCAAAAGTTGGATTACGAAAAAATAGCCAGTGCAGTGGTTAAAGTCATTGGCCGGGGAGCCAAGGATGGTTTTATTCCGATGATGGAGACACCTGCTTTGGATCAATTTTCCCGCGATTTGACCCAGCTTGCCCGAATCGGCAAATTAGACCCGGTTATTGGCCGGCATAAAGAAATTGAAACGACTATTGAGATTTTGGCCAGACGCACCAAGAATAATCCGGTTTTAATCGGCGAGCCGGGCGTGGGTAAAACCGCCATTATTGAAGGTTTGGCTCAGAGAATTATTTCCGGCAGCGTGTCTGAACCTTTGCAAGGCAAGCGGGTGGTTGAGTTGGATTTATCCGGAATCTTAGCCGGCACACAATTTCGCGGCCAATTTGAAGAGCGGCTAAAGGGAATTTTGGAGGAGATAAGAGCTAATTCTGACAAGCTGATTGTTTTTATTGATGAGCTTCATCTTTTGGTTGGCGCCGGGAGGGCCGAGGGCGCGGTGATGGATGCAGCCAACATGTTTAAGCCGGCTTTGGCCAGAGGCGAGCTTCACGTAGTTGGCGCCACTACTTTGAAAGAATACCAAAAACACATTGAAAAAGACGCGGCTTTGGAGCGGCGGTTTCAGCCGATTATAGTTTTGGAGCCGAGTGTTTCAGAAACAGTTGAGATTTTGCATGGTTTGAGAGACCGCTATGAATCGCATCATCGGGTCAAGATTTCGGATGAAGCATTAATTGGCGCCGCCGAATTGAGCCATCGTTATATTACTGGCCGTTTCCTGCCGGACAAAGCCATTGATTTGATTGACCAGGCTGCTTCTCGAGTCAGGATTCAATTCACCACCGAGCCGGATGATTTGAGAAAACTGGAAGAAAAAATCAGGAATTTCAAAAAAGAGCTTGACGCGGCTAAGCACGCCAAGAGCAAAAAAGTTTCGGCGATTGAGAAAGACATCGTTGAGTTGGAAAAAGAAAGATCGGAAAAATTGGACGAGTGGGAGACTAAACGAGCGAAAATCATCCCCGAAGTTAAGTTTGAAAACGTAGCCGAAGTGATTTCAAAGCTAACCGGCATTCCTTTGACCGAACTGACCCGGGCCGAAAAAGAAAAACTGCTTAATCTTGAGGAAAGGATTCATGAACGGCTGATTGACCAAGAAGAGGCAGTTGCCTCCGTGGCTCAAGCAATCAGGCGAGGCCGGACCGGACTGGGCGATATGAGGAAGCCAATTGCTTCATTTTTATTCTTAGGCCCGACCGGGGTCGGAAAGACAGAACTAGCTAGAACCTTGGCCCAGGTGCTCTTTGGCGACGAAGAGGCATTGGTTCGTTTAGATATGTCCGAATACATGGAAAAGCATAATGTTTCGCGTCTAATTGGAGCACCGCCTGGATATGTTGGTTATGACGAGGGTGGGCAGCTTACCGAGGTAGTTCGCCGAAGGCCCCACTCAATAATCCTTTTGGACGAGATTGAAAAAGCCCATCCAGATGTTTTTAATATTCTGCTTCAGGTTTTAGAAGACGTCCGTTTGACTGACGGCCAAGGCCGGCAGGTTGATTTTTCCAATACCATTATTATCGCCACATCCAATGTCGGTTCAGACATAATTCATCACGAGTTTGATAAGGTCCAAAAAGACCGAATGAATTATGATGCCTTAAAAAATAATTTAATCAATAATTTGCGGGTTTACTTCCGGCCCGAATTTTTAAACCGTTTGGACGAGGTAATTGTTTTTAAATCGCTTGAAAAAGAGCAGATCCAGAAAATTGTGGTTTTGCAGTTAGAAAAACTTACCGATAAACTAAAAATGCTTGGCTATGCTTTTGATATTTCTTCTTCGGCAGTTAAGCAGTTGGCTAACCAGGGTTTTGATCCGCATTTCGGCGCTCGTGAATTGCGGCGGGTGATTCAGAGAGAAATAGAGAATCGCATCTCAGAACTCTTACTTAAAGAAGAACCGGAGCGGGGCAGCAAGATTGAAGTTGACTACAGCCCCGCTCAGCGGGGTTTTGATGTCGGGATTAAACAGCAGGTGAGGCACTAACGCGAAAAGCCTCTCGGGTATAGTTGTTTCGGAAACGTTCGGCCTCGTACAACTTATATAATTATCTTATCTCCTGTTTTTCAGAAAAAACCCTCACTCCTCGTTCGCCTCGCTAC
>CAYHZG010000015.1:0-9433 GCA_964361105.1 uncultured Candidatus Saccharibacteria bacterium | reverse complement strand
ACACCACGCCGGCATATCTTACGCCCAAGGAAACACAGGAACTGGTTGAATGGACGCAAGCAACACTTCAAGAGAAAAAATACCACCCACTTCTTATTGTTGGCAACTTCCTTGTTGAGTTTTTGCAAATCCATCCGTTCCAAGACGGCAATGGCCGGCTTAGTCGTGTTCTGACCAATCTTCTTCTACTCAGGGAGGGTTACTTGTATATGCCCTATATTTCTCATGAGAAGTTGGTTGAGGATAACAAGCCGGAGTATTATCTTGCGCTTCGCCAAAGTCAAAAAACATTTTTACCCGCCGGAGCTTCAGCGAAGGAGGGCATGACAGACAAAGAAACCATTGTCCCATGGCTGGATTTCTTTTTCACCATTTTCTTGAAGCAATCACAGATGGCCGTTGAATTGCTGTCTAAAGAAAACATTGAAAAGCTTCTTTCCAAGAAGCAACTTTCGGTGTGGCAGTATTTACAGACAGTGGAAGAGGCCGCTCCCGGCGAGATTGCCAAAAAAGCAAAAGTTGCCAGACCCACAGTTAATCAAGCATTAGACAAGCTTTTGCGGCTCAAGAGGGTCGAACGCATCGGCCTTGGCCGGAGTACGAGATACAGAAAGTTATAGCTTCTCGTAAAGATGAAACATGAAGATTAAAACCAAAAAAGAAGTTTACTGGCGTTGCAAAAAATGCGGAGATGAGATTTATTGGAATACGCACAAGAAAATGATTATGTGCAAATGCGGGGCCCTCGGAGTCGATGGATGTGAGTTTTATGTGCGTCTTATCGGCGACGAGAAAGACCGCGAAGAAATTAAAAAGTAAGAGAATGAATATGAATTCTGACCTAACATTCATCACAAACGAAAAGAATCAAACTCTCCTTGATAGGTTTAGGGTGCTTATTTGGCTACAATAAAAAAGTCCGAGTTTGAACGATTTATGAATAAAGCAAAAACGAAATGAAAATGTTTAGCAAAACCGATTTCGAAAATATACTTTGGGATTTCCTGTTTGCATACCGACAGTTTTTGCTTAACGGGCATTTGCATAAAAGAGTGAACCATGGTGCATATGAGGCAAACACGGCTACTTGGAATACTCTGCTCCTTAGCTTAGAATCTGGAGCCCTACTTGGTTTGGCAAAGCTACTTGAAAGAAAAAATGACATGGGGAGGCCTTTTGATAATTTGGCAGGAAAAACATTTGAAAATAAAGAGTTTGATGGCAAAGAATTAAACGATATTGCTAATAAAATACTAAAGCTAAGAAACGCTTATATAGCCCACGCGGATTTGTCAAAAATGCGCAATATGGATTCGTTTCTGAAAGAAAATCGTCTGACGGGCACTGAGGGTGTAAAAATGATTGACGCTCTCAAAAGCCGACTAATCCAATATCAGAAAAATCTCAAGCTCAATGTGGATGTGCAAAAACTATTTACAGAAAGCCAGAATAATGTACTTCGCGATCTTAATAGTTGGTTGAAATCCTTCAAAGTAGAATTATAGAAAATAAATTTATGCCAAAGGAAATCGCCAAAAACGGAAAAGACTACTCACAACTCAGTAAAGATGAGCTGATTAAGATTGTTGAGAAGCTGGAGTCCCGGAAGAAGTACGGGCTTATTTGGGACGAGGAAAAAGTGAAAGAGCAGTTTGAAAAAGACGCCGAGAATGCTTTGCCGGTGCTGAAAGAAATCAGTAGTAAAGAAATTACGGATAAGGACTCATCCAAGCCGGTCAATATTCTCATCGAGGGTGATAATTATCACGCCCTGTCTGTTTTGAACTTTACGCATCAAGGCAAAATCGATGCGATCTATATCGATCCCCCGTATAACACTGGGAAGGAAGACTTTAAATACAACGATAAGTGGATAGACGAGAACGACGCATACAGACACAGCAAGTGGCTTTCGTTTATGAGTAAAAGATTGAAGTTGGCAAACACTCTTTTAAAGGATGATGGAGTTATTTTTATATCGATTGATGACAACGAGTCTGCACAATTGAGGCTTTTATGCGATGAAATTTTTGGTGAAAATAACCTACTCTCTATTCACCATATTCAAGTTAGGTATGGCGGTAAAAGCTTGAACGAGAGGAAGGATTTTCAAGAACTCATAGAGTACACTTTTGTCTACGCAAAAAATAAGTATCTTTTTGAGGCGCATAAGCCGAGTGAAGAATATGATCTTGAAAAATTTAATCTGGAAATTAAAGAGCTTAAAAAGCCGGATAGGAGTTTGGAAATCAACGGCAAAAAAGTCGATATCTTTTTTGCTGATTCATATTCTATAACCAAAAAAGAAAAAGGAGACATCAATCTTTTTAAGGAAACTTGGATATCTGGGTCGATTTATTCCGGGACCGGTCATGGTACTACATATCAAAAAATAGTAGAGAATAGAGTAAAAACTGACGGGCTATCTACTTTGTATAAAATTTACGGCCTGGGTGAAGATGGCCTTGGGTTTAGATATATGATCAATCCGCAAAGGGAGTCATCCTCAAGAGGTAAGATGTTCACTAAAATACCCGTAGAGAAAAAAGAGGCACTAGAGAATGGCGGCCTTGATATTGATCGTCCTATTATAAATTATTACGATTTTAGTGCGGATTTTGGAAACATTCGTCATGAGGGTGGAGTGGCTTTTAATGCCGGTAAAAAGCCAGTAAAAATGCTTAAGCAGTTTATAAACTACCATAAAAACAAAAATGCTATTGTGCTGGACTTTTTCGCAGGTTCCGGCTCTACAGCGCATGCTGTTCTTGATCTGAACAACGAAGATGAGGGAAATCGTAGCTTTATTGTTTGCACAAACAATGAGAATGATATTTGTGAAAAGGTTTGTTATCCTCGCATCAAAAATGTCATCAAGGGATGGAATGGAAATGCTGGTCTTGGTGGCTCGCTTAAATACTTCAAAACAAAGTTTGTAAAAAAGAACGCCAATGGCGACGACTTCAAAACACGCATTACAAACGAGTGCACAGAAATGTTGTGTCTGCGCGAAGGTGTTTTTGATGAGGTGAAGAAAGCTGATCAATACCGCATATTCCAACAAGGCAACAAAACGCTGGCCGTTTACTATTCTTTAGAGCACAAATCGTTACCGGCGTTGAAAAAAGAGCTTAAGGAAATTGATGGAGAGAAAATACTCTATTGTTTTACTTTGGATGCCACCGGCCTTTCAAAGACAGAGTTTGCCAACTGGCACGGGGTCACGCTCGAGCCAATTCCGCAAAAGATATTAGATGTCTACAAACAAATTTATGAATATTGATCTTAAACCTTACCAAGAAAAAGCGGTCAATCAGCTGATCGAAACTACGGTCAAGCTTTTGGGTTATGACGGCCCGGGCGAAGTTTGTGTTTTTCAGGCTCCCACCGGCTCGGGTAAGACGATCATGATGGCCAAGTACATTGAGGGTATTATCAAAGAACTCCCAAAGGAGGATTTTTGCTTTGTCTGGATGAGTATTGGCAAAGGTGAACTACATTTGCAGAGCAAACACTCGCTGGAGAAAGTGTTTGCTGGTTTCCCTCGAGTTACTTCGGTTGAGGATGCGTTTAGCGGTGGCCGTGAGCGGATCGTGCAGAACGAAGTGGTGGTGGCTAACTGGGAAAAATTGCGAAGCAAAGAACGCGAGTCCGGTGACTGGAAAAACTTAGTAATGAAAGACGGCGAGAAGCTGAACTTCCGGGACGTTCTCGAAAAGACCAAAGAGCAACGCAAAATCATCCTTATTATTGACGAGAGCCACGTTAGTGCCGATACGGCCAGGGCAAACGAACTCCGCGATCTTATTGGTGCTGATATCGTAATTGAAATGTCCGCTACTCCCCGTAGGCCACAACAGGAACTTGGTTTTACACAAGAGCTTGCTCGAGGCGGTGCCGGTTATGTCATTGTTGAGCCGAAGGATGTGATTGACGAAGGCATGATCAAGAAAGAAATCATCATCAACGAAGATATTGAGAAAATCGCCGCTTCGGAGGAAGATTCGCAGTCAGCGGTGCTCGAGGCCGCTTATCGCAAGCGATTAGAACTCAAGAAGGCGTTTGAAAAAGAAGGATCGGATATTAATCCGCTTGTTTTAGTGCAGATCCCTACAGCTGAAGCCGGTGATCAGAAAATTAACGCAGTAAAGAAGTTTCTCGCAGGCAAAAATATCGTTGAACGCAAGGACGGACATGGCAACGGCAAGTTGGCTATCTGGCTGGCCGAGCAGAAGTCAGAGCTCATTGACTGGATAGCAGAGCTGGACAATGAGATTGAGTTTCTTATTTTCAAACAAGCCATTGATACCGGCTGGGACTGCCCTCGAGCGCATATCCTCGTAAAGTTTCGGGAGACACACAACATCGTTTTTGAAATTCAAACAGTCGGCCGTATTTTGCGTATGCCGGAACAGCGACACTATGGCAACGAAACGCTGAATCGCGGTTATATCTACACCAATCTTAAATCCATTGAAGTTAAGAAGGAGGAATACAATCCGAACATCATCAAGCATTTGCGAGCTGGCCGCGTCGCTGATTATAAGCCCATTAAGATTGAGTCGTACTACAAGGCCCGGGCAGACTATGGCGATGTTACTTCCAGCTTTCATAATGTGTTCGCAAAAGCGGCCGACCAGTATTTCGGCACTTCCAATAAAAATAAACCAGCGGATAACGTCAAAAAAGTTGAGGCCAAAGGTGTCGATCTTAATATCAGAAAATACCAGCAGGAACTTATTGCTGATACCCACTTAGATGTAAAGAGTTTTGACGAGCTGGAGGGCAAGCTCGGCGCGGAAGGTTTTGCCAAGCTTCAGGTGGCAGCCGACGAGCTCATGGTATTTTTTGAGCAGACCATTAAAAATAATCTTGGACCTTTCAAGAATGTGAAGCGTTCAGTGCCATCCATCAAAGCCGCTATTTATCTCTGGTTTCAAAATGTCCTCGGTTCAAAGAGCTGGGGCGAGGAAAATATGCTCATGACGCAAAAAGTCTTCATGCACGATAAAAATCGTGGCTACTTTGAGCATATTCTTGCCACAGCGATTGATCGCTACATGGCCGTCAAAGATCGGGAAGTCCGGGAACGCATTGAGGAAAGCGAACAGCGATATCCGTTCGAGCTTCAGCCAGAGCAGTTTTATAACGAGTATACGGATGAAATTGTAAAGACAAAAAAGTATGTCTACGAGCCATGCTATCTCAATGTTGACCGTTCGAAGCCGGAACGGGAGTTTGAGTCGTTCCTAAACGATAACGCTTTCAAGATTGATTGGTGGTGGAAGAACGGCGAGAACAAGCAGGACTATTTTGGCATCAAGTACGAATATGCCGGTAGCATTTACACTTTTTATCCAGATTATCTCGTAAGGCTCGCTGACGGCCAGATCGGGTTACTTGAAGTCAAAGAGTCCGGAGACCGTGACGGCAAGACTTACACCAAAGCTAAGGCCGAAGCTTTACAGGCATATATCTCCGGCCAGAAAAACAAGAAACTTTTCGGGGGTATTGTCATTGAACGCAATAAGGCATGGCACATCAACAGCAAGCCCGTCTACGACTGGGAGAAATGCGAGCGTGATGATTGGAGTGAGTGGGATGTTTTGGGTTTGAACTAAAAAAGATGAGTAATTTTGCCCCTAAACTTGAAGACTCAGAGGATAAACAATTGTGGCATTTGATAAACGAATCCAGTCCTCATTATGGTTCTCTTGCTTCTGATGAACTAACTAGACGCGCACTGAATAAATTACAAGGCACAATCAAAGTTTTCAACGAGCAGTCTTCTAAACAAACGGATAAATTGGTACGACTCACTTGGTGGATTGTCGGCTTAACTGTCGCGATGCTTATTGGCCTAATCATACAGATAATCCTAGTTTTATAAAATTATGGGGAAAAAGAATATAGATAAAAAAGAATTCACCTTAAAACAAAAGGTTTTTTTATATTTCTATAAATCAAGACAATTTCTTAATTATAAATTGTATCGTGCCAAGGAAGCAGTTAAGAGTTTTTTAGATTCTTTATATTTTTATCTAATAATTTTTGGGGGTTTTGTATTTCTTTTTCATAAAGCCTTACTTTATTTTAATATTACTGTAGTAGAAGCCGATCTCCACAGTTTAGCCTTCGCCATCGCGGGAATTATTGGTGCGTCAATCGCCATTATATTTTCTTTTTCGACCTTTATTTTACAAAGTACAGCTGATTTATTTTCAACTCAATATTTAAATAAATTTATTCGAGATGCTAAAGAAAAGGTGTTCTTTTGGTTATTGGTATTTCTAACATTAGCATCCTTTTTTACCCCAATTTTTCTTAAAAGTTATGTGTTAGAGATATTGGTTATTATTTTCTTTTTCGCATTTTACTTAATTTACAACCTTTATAAGGAAATAAGGAAAAGAATAAATCCCGAAACGACTTTAACGAAGATCAGGACTGATGCTATAAGCCAATTAGAAAAAATTAATAAAGAGTTAAAGAAACACGCGCATATTCAAAATAAGATTTTTCAATACGAAAAGGAGAACAAAGACCTTTCTTTGGATGTGCAGTATAAGGCCAACTCGAATTGGCATTTCATTGTTTTGGAAAATGTTAAATATTTGTTTGAAATCGGCTTAAGATTATTGGCAAAAAACGAGATCAATTCCTTTAACTTAACTGTAAAATATATTCACGATATATATTTAAAGCATTTGAGCTTAAGGAACGGGCATTTTGTTAGAACGCCTGCTTCTCTCTGGGGGTCTTATACATTTGATGACGAGGGATTTACGGCAAAAATACTTGAATACCTACAGTCAATAAGCGATAGAATTATTCAAGATAAAAGGAAAGAGAATATTTATTATTTGCTGAAAATTTACGAAAGTCTTCTAAATAATTCTCTGAATATAGAATATGCTGACAAAACATTAGGAAGTCATAAAGGAAATCCTTTACTAAGTTTTATCTTGGCCTATTATATTGGTCTCGTTGAAAAGTTAGCACTGTCAAAAGATAATGATTGGATTTGGGAGTCTATCAAGTCTGTATCTAATGTATCAAATTTTGTGTTACAAAGAACTGATGATTATTTTGTATGTACTCAAATAAATCAGGCAATTAGTAAGATTTCTTTGTCCTGCCTTACTGAGAATACAGAAGCATTTTTCAAGGAACTCGTAAATATTTACTTCAACCAAGTGCGGATTGCTTGGAACAGATACGGACACAATGAAATTTTCTGGAAGGATTTATTCAAAGAGTTGAAAAAGGATGTTTTATTGTTATCTCTATCAAGTAGTCTTAGTTTATCAGTTAGTGAGCTATTTATTAATTTTCATTCGTGGCAGACAAACGTTATAAATTGGATCATTGAACTTGAAGGAGAGAAAGAAAAGAAAGAACATTTAGATAAATTTATGCAGTTGTTGGGTAGATGGAGTGATTTTCTTCTTGATTTTGCGAGAGACATCGGATTGCAGAATAAGCAGGTGGGGCTACCTATCATTCAGTCCGTTGATAATAATATTAGAATTATTTACGGGGTACAGCAAAAATTTAGCGGTGTGGATTTGAAAGATATATATCGAACACAATCCAATGTACTTAGTTGGTATTTTCAAAAAACAGACAAAGTAGAAGAAAGTTTCTTATTTAATCTTGAACAAGTTTTGGAAATTTTATTGAGAGAAATTAACTATAATTTGAAGGATGGTACGTTTGATTCTGAAAGCTTGATAAAATTGTATGGCAGATTGATAGAGCAACATTTCGAAAAAGTAACTTTAGGATATGGATATAACCATCCGCGAGTAGTAGAGAAATTGATTTATTTGGGATTATTACTGCATAAATATAAGAAAGCTGATCAGGAAGCAGGCGTTATTGCTAAAATTGATGAATTGAACAAAAAATATTTAGAACTTAACAAGGAATTCTTTGAGTTAAAGCGAAAGGAGAAAAATTTGACGGGACCGGATGAATTTCAGCTTTGCAAGGAACTTCACGATTTGGAGAATGATTTATTTTCATACAACAGTGGTCATTTAATGGATATGAAAAATATTTTGAAGGAAGAAATAACCCAAGATGACTGGGATAGTTTTACAAATAAAATAAATCATTGTAAGGGTATCAAATATGAGACTAGGCACATATTTTAATTCTTATGAAAACTGAATCAAAACAACAAATTGTTGAGAAGCGAAAGGAGATTGAAAAGGAGCTTTTGGAGATGCTTAAAGATACCAGGAGCGATTTTGGGTTGGATGACATTAAGGAGATTATTTATAACGAAGACGGGCGAGATGGCTTAACTGATATTATTGCCATGTTTGATACGGTGGCAAGGAGCGGTTGAACTCCAAAATGTGCTTGAGCTCGTAAATGACGCGTGGAATTACTTCCCGCATAAAATTATCGGCGGCTTCTCGCCGGCGGAGAAGTTATTAGAATATCGGCAAAAAGAAAACCAATGACTTATAACTATAAACATTTTGGATTTAAACCTTATTCGGAAGAATCAACTGGCCGATTTTTATTGGAACGCCTTGAGGGTCCTAAAATTGGAATTGTAGCACCAGATTTTGAGGCAACGACTCTTGATAAAAAGACAATCAGGTTAAGCGATTTTCGAGGAAAGATTGTGGTGCTCGAAGCGGGAAGCAGTACTTGCCCGGCTACCATTGGAACAACGAGCGATATGCAGAAGCTCGTTCGTAAATATCCTGACATCGTGTTTATCTTGCTGTATGTCCGAGAAGCGCATCCCGGAGAGCGTACCTCGGAACATCGGTCTTTTGAAGAAAAATTTGCGTGCGCTCGAAGATTCAAGGAAGAAGAGCATGACAACAGATTAATCCTGGTGGATGAATTGGAAGGAACGATACATAAGACATATGGTCTTTTCCCTAATTTCGTCTATGTGATTGACCCCGATGGGTACGTGGCTTTCCGCAGACCGTGGAATGTTCCCGAACGGCTTGACAAGGTACTAACAGCAATGATCGAAAAGAAAACGATGCGGTTCCCAGAAGCATACGAACTTTCGAAGCTTCGCAATGTCGGATTCCGAGCTATTCGCCGAGCAGGATGGCGCGCGGTTTGGGATTTGGTGCTTAATTTTCCGCGAGGTCTTTATATTCTCTATAAGCTCGGGAGGTTAAGCAGGATGGCTGGGACTGTTCAAAAAGATAATAAAAAACTATATCAATGTGAGGAATGCAGTTTTCATTATGAGGATCGCGAGTGGGCTAAGAAGTGCGAGGCATGGTGCCGGGAGCATAAGAGTTGCAACATCGAGATCACGGCTCACGCCGAGGAGAATAAAAGCAAATAACCATGCTTCCTAAAAAGGCCATTGAGGAATTTAAGAAGATTTACAAAAAGTCCTACGGGGTGGAGCTTTCGGACGAGGAAGCTACGGATAAGGCCAACA
>CAYHZG010000014.1:0-10536 GCA_964361105.1 uncultured Candidatus Saccharibacteria bacterium | reverse complement strand
CCACGCCGTCAAAAACAACCACGGCCCCGTCCAAAACCCTTAAAGACCTTTCCACCTCAACCGTAAAATCAACATGGCCCGGCGTATCAATGATGTTTATCTTATGTTCAAAATTTTTCCGGTCACTGTCGCCTTGTTTTTGGGTCGGCACCCAAAAAACCGTAGTCGCCGCAGCAGTAATGGTGATACCCCGCTCTCTTTCCTGTTCCATCCAATCCATAATCGCCTCGCCCTCATGGACCTCGCCGATTTTATGGGAAACGCCGGTATAAAACAAAATACGCTCACTGACCGTGGTCTTGCCCGCATCTATGTGAGCGATAATGCCGATGTTTCGAGTTTTTTCTAAAGAGTAATCACGCATGCTTAAAAGAACATTACCAAGCGAAATGCGCAAATGCTCTATTCGCATCAGCCATTCGGTGAGTGTCAATCTTTTTCTTTACGGCTACGCCGGTGTTATTAAAAGCATCAATCAACTCCTGAGTTAATTTTTCCATCATTGGTTTCCCTTTTTTTGATTTTGCCGATTCAATAATCCACCGCAAGGCCAGGGTAATTCTGCGTTCCGGCTTGACCGGATAAGGAATCTGGTAATTGGCGCCGCCGATCCGGCGGGAACGCAACTCCAGCTCCGGCCCGGCATTTCTGACAACCTGATCCATAACTTCCAAGGCATTTTTACCTATTTTTTTTTCGGTGTTTTGAAGAGCTCCATAAACTATTTTCCGGGCAATAGCTTTACTGCCGTTTCTCATCACGTAATTAATAAATTTGGCGATTAAAACGCTTTGATATTTTATATCTGGTTCAATTTCTCTTTTAGGTGTTTGTCCTTGTCTCATTTTGGTCTTTTCGCGCCGTATTTAGAACGCTGTTGGCGCCGGCCTTCTACCCCAGCTGAATCCAAGACACCGCGAACAATATGGTATCTGACTCCTGGCAAATCCTTGACCCGGCCGCCCCTTAAAACCACAACCGAGTGCTCTTGCAAGTTGTGGCCGATGCCGGGGATATAAGCCGTGACTTCTTGGCCGTTGGTCAAACGGACTCTGGCAATTTTCCTTAAAGCTGAATTTGGTTTTTTCGGAGTAGTAGTTGTTACTTTGATGCAAACTCCGCGTTTAAAAGGCGATGAATAATCAACCGGCCGATTCTTTAAGGTATTAAATCCAAAGGCCAAAGCCGGCGACTTGGTCTTCGCTTTTGATGTCTTTCTTGGTTTTTTTAGTAACTGCCTGAAAGTTGGCATGTTTTGCAGAAAAATAGTATCACAAAGTTTTCTATTGCGCAAACGAAAGATTTGCTCGGGTATAGCCATTTCAGAACCGTTCGCAAAACCCAGCGAGTTTTGCTCACTGTACATACGACCTCGTAAAGTCAAGACTCGCCATCGCTTCGCTCTGGCTTTAAACAATCTTGACTTACCCTGCTACTCGGCCTCCTGAACTTCTTCAATGACTATATCCCTCGCCAATCCTTTTTCAGATTCCGTCTCGTCAGAACTCGCCGGCGAAGCCCAAAGAGTTTGAAAAAAGAAGAACGCCGCACTCGGACTAGCCAAGTGCGGCGGTAGTAATTTCATACTCATGGCGCAATCCTCACGCCAGCGGCAAACCCTTTCCATTTGCCGTCCTGGAGCATAAACACCCCGAAATCCATGTGCTTCATACGCCTAGGATCGATCATCAGCCAGTACTCACTGTAGTCGGGGCGGCCGCCCGGAAAGAAACGGCGATACCCTTCTCCGAAGAACTCGACGCCGTCTATTGGACGGAATCGCCTCGTGGCGCCAGCGATAAGTGTATTCGGAGGTCGGATTTCACCGACCAATCCCGGGAGCTGCGATACAACGAAATACTGCATGGCCTTCTTCGCGAATGGGAGCACTTCGTGGATGTTCACCTGGGGCCCAACCTGGAAGAAATATTTCTCCCTTGCTAATGCACCTCCTATCTCGCTCCTCACTGAGAACACCGGCAAAAAACCGAGCGTAAAGGTATTCACGTGGTTCGTGAACAGAGGTTCTTTGGGCGCCCTTTCCACAAAACCGTAACCCGTGAAGATACCAACCTTGGTCGCCGCGTTCCAGACGTACTGGGGGTATATCACGTCTCCATCAGGACCTACAAAAAGATCTGCCCAGATACTGCCCGAAACCGCCTTGGGTTCATTGGTCTGCGCGTTCGCCGTTCCTGCGGCACACGCAAGAACCAAAAGCAAAAGAATTGTGTGTGTTTTCAATTTGCCTCCTCATGACAAAGATATCTTTGTTCAAAACTGTACGCTACTAACTTTAGTATACCATAAACAAAGTTTCTGTCAAATCGAGAATTTCTGGGACGAAAGGCCCGCAGGGTATGGTTGTTGAGGAACCTCGTGAGCCGAGCCGTTAAGAGGAGATGTTCTTTGTAGTGAGGCGAACGAGGAGTGAGGGTTTTTTCTTAAAAACAGGAAACTATCTAATTATTAAATTGGTACGAGGCCGAACGTTTCCGAAACAACTATACCCGAGAGGCTTTTCGTAACTATCCGACTATCAATCTAAATAATTTAGAAACAAGAGGAAAAATCAAAGGCAAGACGAAAAGCAAAACTAAAACAAACAAAATTAAACCGTAGCGGAGATAAAAAAGCTTGAAGCCACGGAATCTATCCGGCACAGCGCTAAGAAGCAGCCAATGGCCGTCAAGTGGCGGCACCGGCAAAAGATTAAAAACCGCCAAAACCAGATTTATCAAAACAATGAATGAAAAAAGTTCGGGTAAAATCGTGGCCTGTAAAAATCCAGGTATAAACCTTAAAATCAAACCGAAAACTAAAGCGATTATTATATTTGAAAGAGGACCAGCAAAACCGACTTTAGCCGGACCAAATCGTCGGTCTCTTAAATAAAGAGGGTTATAAGGAACTGGTTTGGCATAGCCGAAAATGAATCCGCCTAAAGAATAAGTTAAAAATGGTAGCAAAATTGAACCGAATAAATCCAGATGTGGCAAAGGGTTCAATGTAAGCCGGCCTAAGTTTTTGGCCGTGGAGTCACCCAAACTATAAGCCATAAGGCCATGACTAACCTCATGAACAACGATTGAAAACAAAACGACAAGAATTTGGAAAATAGTTAATAGAAACCCTTCCATGGTCTTGAAAGAATAACAAGTTTAGGGTAAATTATCAAAGATGCGGTGTCCCCGCTGCGGTAAAAAGTCAATGAAAGTAACCAAGCGAAAACTCCTTCGCGGTCATTATAATCCAACGAGTACTCATCGCCAAAAACCTAATCTTCAATGGGCAATGGTTAATGGTAAGAGAATAAAAATCTGCACCGATTGCATTAAAACTTTACACAAAGAAGCGAGATAGATATTTAAATGTTAAGCGGGCAGTAGTATAGTGGTAGTACGCAAGGCTGGGGGTCTTGAAGCTGGGGTTCGATTCCCCACCGCCCGAATAAAAACAAAAACAGCTTTCTAAAGCTGTTTTTGTTTTTAAATCAGCTCCTCTACTCTCTTATAGTCAGAGATTTCTTCCGGAGTGAACCAAAGCATTATTTCATTTTTAGCTTCTTCTTTATTGCCTGAAGCGTGAATCAAATTATGGATCGCCCTTCTTGATTTATTGGCCGCTCCGGCCGAATCAACACTAAAATCACCCCTGATTGTTCCGGCAAGAGCAAAAGTTGGCTGGGTATCGCCGACAATCTTTCTGACATTATCAATTGCATGGACTCCCTCAATTAAAATCTTGACTACCGGCCCAGAAGACATTAAGTCAATTAACCAGTTTCTAAAAATCTTTCCTATTTTAAAAGGATCCTCGCTGCCAAAATCTTTTTTCAAACTATAATTATATTTTTTATAAGTTTCTACGGTTCTATTGCCTAAATTGGTAATCCAAGCTTTGCTTTTTGGATAATGTTTATCAAAATCTTTTGGCGTACCTTGAACCATTTTAAGCCCAATGATCTTAAGACCGCGACTCTCAAACCGCTTAATCACCTCTCCGACCAATCCTCTTTTTACGGCGTCGGGTTTAATCAAAACCAAGGTCTTCTCTTCTTTTGGATGTTTCGGATCAGCCAGAATTTTTTTCATCTTATTTAATTTTTCGTTGTTATTTGGCATGGAATATTTAATTTACAGCTCAACAAAATTGTTCCCAGTTCATCAGTACGATAGTATTTTATGTTTCTTTTTTCAAGTCGATTGGTTACTTCCTGATGAGGATGGCCATAATTATTTTTGCCAAGAGAAATAAAAGCCAAAAGCGGTGATACTCTATCCAAAAATCCTTCGGTGCTTGAGGTCTTAGAGCCATGATGAGGAACTTTTAGATAATCAGAATCAATACTTATCCCGGCTAAAACCAGTTTTTCTTCAACCTGTTTTTCAATATCGCCGGTCAGTAAAACACTATACTGACCATAGATAAGTTTTGCTACCACCGAAGTATTATTCGCTTTGGAAACCTTCTTACCGGCCATATTGCCAAAGGGGTTCAAAATCAGAATTTTTGTGTTTTCATCTAGAATCAACGAATCGCCTAGTTTTACCAAAACATTCGTCGCTTTTTCTTTTTCCTTTAAATCCCTCAAAACCGCACACTCAGCTTTGTCGCATTGAACTCCGGTTTCAATAATTCCTTTAACTTTGTATCTTTTTAAAACTTCGGGTAGCCCACCGATATGGTCATGGTCAGGATGGGTCAAGATAATAAAATCAATCGTCCTATCCCAAAAAGGCATTACTTCAGAAAGTTTCTGGATTACTCTATTGTCTGGCCCGCCATCAACCAAAATTTGTATTTTACTTTCTGTTTCAATGAAGATTGAATCGCCTTGGCCGATATCCAAGAAATATACTTTTAGCCCGGCTTTGCCATAGGATTGGACTATAAACGCCAAAACTGAAAACAAAGTTAATGTGATTAAAACAATAAATTTTCTTTTGGAAATCATCTATGAAATTTGAGAGAAAAATTTAACAATTAAAATCTCGTATTCAGCCAGAACCCAGGCCGCTAAGCCGGCGATCTCGCCAAGTTGCGACCAAATTAACCCCAAAACCCCGGAAAGAAAACCAAAAAGCATGGTTAATGGAATAACCGGCAGAATTAAAACATTAGCCGGCAAAGAAATCAACGAAAAACTGCCAAAATTATATAAAACAACCGGTAAAACCATAAGCTGAGCCGAAACCGTAGCAATGAAGTTCTCTTTAAAACTCCAAAAAATCGGGAGCCATTCCAATTTATCCCTAATAATGGGTGAAAAATAGATTAAACCCAAGGTGGCTAAAAACGAAAGCTGAAAACCGACATCAAAGCGCAAAACTTTCGGATTCAAAGCAACCATCAGTGCTCCAGCAAAAACAATTGAATTAGTCATATCGTAAAATCTGCCTTCGCGATAAGCCACCAAAACCAAGATGCCCATGACGGCCGCGCGAACAACCGAAGCCGAAGCGCCAGTTAAAATAGTGAATAAAATTATTCCCAAAACTGTGAACCAAAACGCTTTTTGTCTTCGCATAAAAAATATGAATAAATAAGAAATATAAAGGCCGACTAAAGTGATGTTGTAGCCGGAAATCGCCAAAATATGAGTTGTGCCGGTTCTAGAAAAAGCATTTTTTAAATCTTGGGGGATGCTTTCGCGGGAACCCAGTAAGACACCCTCTATAAAAGAAGCATTTGGCTCGGCAATTGAACGCGAGATTGAATCCTTAAATGCGTTTTTAAATCTAAAAATTTGGGTGAACATTGAAATTTTTATTTTTTCAAGAATAGAAATTTTATCATCAGAAAAACCATTTTGGGTAATTTTTGAGATTCGTGGATAATAAGATAAAGAAAAAATTCCGTCTTTGGCCAGATAATTTACGTAATCAAAATCATCAAAGTTCTTTGGACTTTGCAGTTTCCCTTCCATCAAAATAAAATCACCGTATTCAAATTCCGGATAAAGATTGATGGTTATTAGAATTTTTTCATCAGCAGAAATTATATAATCCGACGCTCTGATTTCTTTAACCTGCAAAACCATTCTTTGCTTATCAATTAACCTTTCGGGTTCTCCATTTATATATCCCGATAATTGAACACTACTATTAGTATCATTGAAGTTTGTCAAAACTCTAGTCAGTGACTCTGAAGCGTCAAATCGCACAACGCCAAAAGTAAATGCCACTAGTAAAAGTACAATCAAAACTATTAACCTGCGGCGGTAAACCCCGTTAGAGGCCGCGAGGGCCCGCAACGTGCCTCTGCCTCTAACGGGGTAAAACACGGCCACCAGCGAAACAACAATAATCGCAATTACCAAAACAACCTGGCTTGAGATATCAAAAAAGGAGCCGCTTCCGACTCCCAAGATAAAAGCGAGCATCAAATAGAGAAATATTTTAGATTTTGTCATTCCGCTTCGTCCTCCGACCCGGCCTTCGCAGCCGAATCTGCTTCGGCGGAGTAGGCAGCTTTAGCGAAGGAGGATTCTTAATCATCGCTGGAACCACTCTTAAACCGGCAGATTTTGCCGCAATTAGCCGCTTTTGGCCGGAAATTAACTCATAATAAACATTAATCCCGCTTTTTTTCTTTTTCTCAATCTTGGCCACCGTAAGCGGCTGAATTATCCCGTATTTTCTGACTGATTCGGCCAATTCTTTTAATGCCTTCTTACTAATTTCTCTCTTCAGCATTTCCGGGGTCTGTCTGATTTTCCTTATCTCAACATAAAAAACATTTTCCTTTTTTCTTTTGGGTTTAAACTTCGGCTTTATTGGAATAAGGGCATGAAGCCCTTTGGCTTTTAAATTCTTCATCATTTATGATTTGAAAATACCCGAGCCATTACTTCAATCGCGAGTTCTCGATAAGCCCTCGCGCCCCGAGACAAGGGATCATGCTGTAAAATGCTTTTTCCGAAAGCCGGCGATTGAGCAAGGGAAACTTGCCTTGGGATAGTGGTATTAAAAACATGGCCTGGAAAACTTTTATGAATCTGGTTTAAAACATCTCTATCCAGCTGATTTCTTTTGTCAAACATCGTTACCACCGCCCCTAAAATTTTTAAATCAGGATTCAAGTATTTTTTTACCAAATCAGCAACAGTTAAAAGCTGGTCTAGGCCGGCTAAGGCAAAATATTCGGCCTGAACTGGAATTAAAACGTAGTCAGAAGCGGCCAAAGCGTTAACATTTAAAATACCGACCGAAGGAAGACAGTCAACTAATATAAAGTCGTAATTATCTTTAACTTCCTTCAAAACTTTCTTAAGCTGAAGTTCGCGATTTTTAAAACTGATAAGCTCAACATTGGCGCCGGCCAGACTTTCGGATGATGGCAGAATATCCAAACCAAAAATTGATGTCTTTTTTATGAGTGCACCCGGTTCAACGTCGGCAACCAAGGCGTGGTAAATATTGTAATGTTCTTTATCTAATTTTATTCCCAGACCAATAGTCGCATTTGCTTGAGGGTCCAAATCAACTAAGAGAACATGCTTACCGAGTGCGGCAAGATATGCTCCGAGATTTACGGTTGAAGTAGATTTCCCAACTCCTCCTTTTTGATTCCAAATTGCTATAATCCCTGCCATTAGCTTAATTGTAAAACGAGGAAAAAATTGATACAATAGTCAAAGATTTTTGCCGCCGTGGTGGAATTGGTATACACGCGGGTTTCAAAAACCCGTGAGGGCAACCTCGTGTCGGTTCGACTCCGACCGGCGGCATTTCAAATTTTCCCACTTGACTTTTAATTGACTATCATTTAGATTAATAACGAACCAAAAAGCGGGCAATCCCCACTTTTTTGTTTTTCCAAAAACCCGTATAGAAAGGAGTCTTAATGGAACATGAACTCTGTCAGAAATGCGGGGAAATGGCAAGATGGATAATCAGACTTCTCCGCCTCTGCGGCAATTTCAGGTTTGAAACCGAGAAAGGTTTCGCCTGCCACAACTGCAGAAATGAAGTTGAGAAAGAAATTACTGCCAAAGGAGAACCATTTGGCCCCATCAGACTCGTCGTCGAAAGATTCAGATAGCACCTTCGATGAGCCGCAAAAGCGGCTGACAGCTCTACGGCAGGGCCGAAATTCGGTCCTGCTTTTTTTTGAAAAAAATTCTAACTAAAAAATAAGATAATAAAGCGATAAGTAAGCCGCCTAAAATGTCGGTGAAATAGTGAAGGCCGGCGAAAACACGGGCTAAGCCGATTGCGGCGCTTCCGGCAAAAAACCATAGGCCGGCTTTTTTGTTGTAATAGTAGACTCCTGCAGACAAGGCAAAATAAAAAGCGGCATGGCCTGATGGAAAAGAAGCAGTTGACGCATGCTCAATTAAAGGGACGATGCCTTGTTCAACAAATGGCCTCGGCCGAAAGTAGAAAAATCTGATTATTTCAGTGAAAATAAATCTTGAAACTAAAGCAGAAATTAAAGGGATGAATAAAAAGTTTTTACTCCGGTTTTTCAAAAATAAAACTGCAAAAATCGCTAATAACATATAACCAAGGTATTTAGCTAAAAAAATAATGATTAAATCCATAATTCAACTAAATTTTTCAAAACCGAGGCCACTACTATCGGCCCGACTCCGCCAGTTGGCGGGGTAATTAAACCAGCTTTTTTAGAAACCGACTCAAAATCAACGTCTTTTCCAAAATCAATCACAACCGCGCCTTGTTTCACCATATCTTCAGTAATCAAATTTAGTTTTTTTACCCCGTTAGAGGCCGCGAGGGCTCGCAGCGTATCTCTGCCTCTAATGGGGCCTACTCCTGAAACTATTATATCAGCCTCTTTTGAAATTTTATCCGGTTCTTTCGTAAATTCGGTGATTACTGAAACCGTTGCCCCCTGATTAATTAACCAATGACTGACAAATTTACCGACCAAAAGCCCGTAGCCGAAAACTGCCACAGTTTTACCTTTTGGCTCAATACTATATTCTTGAAAAATCTGCTTCGCTGTTTCAACTGATGGCGGCAGAGCTTTACTTCTGCCAGCAAAAAAAGCAGCCTGACTTTTTTGCGACAAAACATCAACGTCTTTTTCTTCTGGAATCGTGTTTAATAAGTATTGAGTATTTAAATGCTTGGGCAAAGGCAGTTCAATAATTACTCCATGATTTACTTTGGCCTTGGCGATCTTGTTCAATTCTTCCCGCAATTTACTATTAGTAATATTTTCTGGAAATTCGTAACTTCTAAACTCTACTCCAATTTCTTCGGCTGCTTTTTTCTTGAGTTCAATGAATTTTTTCAGCTCTGGATTATCACCAACTAAAACACCTACCAGCCTTAATGGCTTTTCTAAATTTTTAGTTTTACTTTTTAGTTCTTCCAAAATCTTTTGAGCGATTTTTTTGCCGTCGATAAGCATAATTTAAACTCTAACAAAATAATATCTAAAAAGAAAAAGGCCTGACCGGTATTCAACCAAGACAGGCCGTCTCTGTTCGCACCTCCAAACGGACTAATGCTACTAAATACTACGAAAGAACATATTTCGCGAGAAACGGAAACGCGTGCAGGGCGTCCATGTGGACCTCGGCAAACTGTCCCTGCGGATCAAACTTTCGCCAAGAAACTCCTTCGCTATAGGTACAACCGCTCAAGTGCCCCAACCAGATTGGGTCCGGACAAACCCGGCAGCCATAGTAGTACATCGGCACCGGCATATTCAGGCCGAGCCGGTTGTTCAGAATTTCCACGAGCGGAGGGATATTTTGGGGCGTGTTGCGCGGCGGCCCACCGCCCAAGGTGAATATCCCGCGCCGCTTGGTCTTAGTGAGGATCTCGACAAGGAGTTCCGTGTCTTTCTCAAGGTTAACCAGTATTGGTTTTCTCCCTTCACGTTTGCGGCGCCAGTTATGGGTGATCACATCATTCCCGAGTTCCGAATCGTAGAAAGCGGGAATAATCACCGGCACGTCTTTCTCGACTGCCGATTTCAACACCCCTCGCTGGTCCGGAAAGTGTTTCCGAAGATACTCGCCGATCAACCTGTTGACATCTGAAGAACTAACAACAGCGTCGTCAGGAAGGTCTTTGAGTACCGCGTTAATTATCTCCTCCACATGATCCAAATTGGTCTCTGGCTCAATGGCGTCGGTAATCCGGTTCCATTTGAACTCGGCGAGGGCAGCGTCATCCAACTTCGGGTCGTGCCGGAAATGGTGAAGGTCAAGCGACCAGACAAGGCCATGCCCCAAAAGAGCGCCAGTCGTAACAATTACTTGGACCTTTCCGGCATCAATAAGGTCGCAGATAATCGGGCTCATTTGGGCCACAGTGACCACGCCGGTCATTGTGAAAACCACAGTGCAGTCTGGATCGTCAGTCATGGCCTGAAGGGTTCGCGCTCCCCGCCCGAATTCCTTGCCAGCTCCACCATGTCTTTCAAGCCACGAAATCAGCATCTCGTTCACTGGCCATGGTTTGTCACTAAACCACTCCTCAAAGGCCGAATAAAGGAGTGGGAGAACAAATCGTGGATCGGCAACGGCTGTGTTGTGGAAAGAGCCATCTATAA
>CAYHZG010000013.1:0-10706 GCA_964361105.1 uncultured Candidatus Saccharibacteria bacterium | reverse complement strand
TCCTGCCTACCTGAATTATGTAATTACCTAATCCCTCAACTATTTTCTTTATTTCAGGACTGGCTTTAATTTCAACATCTTCAAATGCCTCGCTTTCAATACCATTATCAATTACAACTATTAGTTTGGAATTTACTCCTTTTTTAATCATCTCTGTTTTTTCCCATCTTGATATGGTCCTAACTGCATCAACACAAATATTTATCAATAAAACACCAATTGTGTAGTGATACACTATTTTAATAGTTCTCTGAATTGGAGAGAATATCGACCAATCAGGATTAAATCCTCCATGGGGAGTCAAAACTAAGGCAAAATTCTTCTTGCCCGTAATTTTCAAAAATAGTGCCTTAAGAAATACATAAAAGTGAGGGACAATATTAAAGTTATGAAGAGAGACGAGATTAGTCATTCCCCAATTTATATCTGGAAAATAACCGTACCATTTATAAGAATATCTTTTTACCTCAATGCCCCTGATTTTATCTTTATCAGTTAAATAATTTTTTTCGGTTAATGTGTCTTTTGAGGTATGGATGGTAACATCCCATCCATTTTTAACAAGAATACTGTAAGTCTCTAAAATACTAGTTTCTATACCAGCCGCCACTGGATAGAAATACTTTTGGACTATATCAATATGGCCTAATTTTTTTGTTTCTTTCTGATTCATTTTACTTGTTTACTTGTTTAGTTGATGTATCAACATCCCAAACAGGATCAATAACTTTCTTTTCCGGTTGTTTATTTAATCTGGTATAAATAAACACACCCATATAAGAAACCAAAGATATAGGATGCCTAATAAATTCCTCTAAAAAGCTTAAAACTAATGCCTTGATTGGGATTTTATATTCGGCTGCTACTTGCTGACCAAAATAAGACACCATTTCTTTTAGAGCATATTGGTAGCGGCTGCTTGGACCCACCTGGTCGCTAATTTTTTGGGGACAGCGGATTTTAACAATAGCTTTGTCTGCTAAGGCAAACCTTCCGCCTAATCTCCTGTTTTCCAAGTACATATACATATCGCCGGTTACAATATTTTCGCGAAGATTAAACCTTTTAAAATGCTCGGTTCTAAATGCAAGACAACGACCGCTGGCCAATAGATGGTTGCTCTTGCCTTTTAATTTTAAGACCATGTGGTCAATAACCCTGACCATACTTGCCATTGCCGACTCAAAAAAAGTTTCAGGCGGCAAAGGCAAAACTCTTGCCCCAACCATGGTTGCTTCTGGATTACTCTGAAAAACAGACAGTATTTCTTTTAAAGTCCCGGGTTCAAAGGTTATATCGTCTTGAGTGGAAACATAAATATCGCTATTGCATACATCAACCGTCTGCTTAATTTTTTTAAGCTGGCTCCCCTCTTTTTCATTCCAAATCAATTCAACTCCCAATTTGGAAAGCTCGGATTTAATTTCAGGCGATATCGGCGTGCGGTCAGCGCAAATTATAAATCTGAAGTTGCCCACTCCTTTTGAATTTCTAAGACCTTTGGCGGTGTCCGAAAGAGATTCGCCTCCGTAGCAAGTGGGTATAGCGACGGTTAATGTCAATTGTTTTTCTTTGTTATCCATTTTTGAAATGTTTGGTTTGTTCTTCTCTTAACTTATCTGATAAACGACCGTCCGGCCGCTCAACATCGGCATATGTAATTACTTCATCTTGTTTTATATCTCTCTTTAAAACACAGCCGTCCGTTAAACCCATCGACAAGAGATTTTCTTTCAAACTGACATCATAATTTTCAATAACTCCATAACAGGTGAATCCGCCGATTCCGTCCAAAACTTCTCCTTTCTTAAGATCTTTTTTGGCTAAAGTAATGACATCACAAAATGGCCTGCCGACTGGAGCCAAGGTGGCGTCTTTCATTAATACGGCTCTGGCCACACTGGCTGGTGTCTCAATAGGACTTAAATGATATGGCCTGTAAAATGTATATACTGGGCCATTGCCCATCTTATAGACCTTCATATACCTCTGTTTTATCGGGTGCTCGCTATAAGCCAAGACAAAAACTCCAAAACTTGGTTCGGCTCCCAAGATATAATCCACTATCGGCCTGTCTTTTATTTCTTCAAACGGAAATAAATTAACGGCTTGCTCCACTCTCTCACAGCGATGGCCGAACATTCCTCTTTTTCCGACTCCAAACCCGACGGCATTGCCGATTGTGGCCATTTCCATGGCTATCTTTGTGCCATCGGCAAAAGAAGTAATCATTTTCGGCCTCTGGAAATGGGCTTCGGCAAACGCCTTCTGGGTCTCCGGAGTTCTCCTCGCATCAATCAAGCTTTTTATATTGCCCGCTAATATGGGTTTAAACCCCCACATTTTTACTTCCCTAATCAAATTCATTAAAACCGCAGGCTGGTCTCCGTCTCCTTGGGTATAGATAACTCCGGCAGCGTCAGCGTACTTTTTTAATATCGGCCCCAAAGTTGCATCAAGCTCGGCATTTATCAAAACGATGTGCTTTTTATTTTTTATCGCCTCCATCGCCACTTTTGCCCCAAATTCAACTTCTCCGGTAGCATCAACAATTGCATCAATATAGGAAGAATTGCATAACAGCATTGGATTATCGGTGATAACATATTCTCCTGACTTAATAGCCGAATCTAAATCATTTTGATTATCCGCGCGCCTAATCGGACTGGCATTAAGTTCTTTCAGCGCCTCCTCCGCCGTATCTATAGTCCTATTGGAAACTGCGCTCAACTTCATCCCCGGAGTTGAAGTAATAAGCTGAAGCATAAAACCCTTAGCCGCAAAGCCGGCGCCAACAAGGCCTACTCTTATGAGTTGGCTGTTGTTCTTTAATTCCTCTAATTTTTTATCAATGATAATCATATTTATTTATTAGCTTTTAAAATCCGGCCAAGATGAATCTTTTTCAGAAACATGCTCTACCGCTACCGGCCAATCAAAATTAAATTTCTTATCATTAAATCTAATTCCTTTTTCACATTCGGCCGTAAACGGCGCCGTATATAAATTTATAAATTCAACATCGTCTCCCAGGGTTAAAAATCCGTGGGCAACGCCTTTAGGAACATACAGTGATTTCATATCTGAATCGCTAAGCTTAAAACCCTGCCACTTCAGGTATGTCGGAGAGTTAGGTCTTACATCAACAATAACTTCATAGATAGAACCCCTGGTAACTCTGGTCAACTGGGCCATCTCTTGAGGTTTAATCTGATAATGGATTCCTCTGATTGTGCCTTTATTTTTTGTAAAAGAAATATAGCCCTGAACAATTTCATTGCTTATATTTACTTTTTTAAACTCATCCTTGCCGAATATGCGGGTTAAATTGCCTCGGTCATCCTCTCGCTTGGCAAGTTGAATTAAATACGAACCTTCAATGTTTGTTTTTATAAATTCCATATTATTTTTTAACTTTCCAATTAAGCATATTGTCCAACTGGCCAGTTTCCATCAGGTATTTTATTTCTTTTAATCTGGTGAATGGATTCGACTCAAATACCTCCTTGGTCATGGAAATTTTTTCAAATATTTGTTTTAACTGCTCGGCCCCGTCTTTAATGCTCCACTGGCATTTAAATCCGGGCAGTTTAGAATATATTTTGTCAAAATTTACTCTGTAACTTCTGTTGTCGCTGCCGGCCTGGTCCATTGTAATTTTGCAATTGGGGAATACGTCAGATATTACTTTGGCAATATCTCTGACCTGATAATTCCCTTTGTTGCTCCCAACATTGAATACTTGATTATGGACGACTTCTTTAGGCGCTTTAGCGGCGCAAATCATTGCCTGGCAAATATCAAGAATATGAACCAATGGCCTCCAGGGAGTACCGTCGCTATTTAGTTTTATCTCTTTATCAACCCAGGCCAAGCCACTAAGGTTATTCAATACGATATCAAATCTCATTCTTGGAGAGGGTCCGTAAGCCGTGGCATTTCTTAAAAATACGGGCGAAAAATTATCATCGGCCAGTTTAAATAATTCTTTTTCCACCAATATTTTGCATTTAGCATAAGCTGTCTGGGGATTGACGGCAGACTCTTCAGTCACCAAATCATCTTTGGCAATGCCGTAAACGCTGCACGAAGACGAATATATAAACCTTTTGACACCGGCTTTCTTGCATTTTTCAGCCAGTGAAACCGAGCCATGATAGTTTATGGAATAGGTTAAATCAGGGTTAATTTCGCCGAGAGGATCATTAGACAGCTCGGCCAGATGAATAACAACGTCAAATCCTCTTAAATCATCTTCGGTCACATCACGGGTATCTTTGCGCAGAATTTCCGGCTGTTTGCCAAAACCGTTATAAAGCTGGCCGGACTTATAAAATCCGGCATCTAAACCAACCACCTCATATCCTTTTTCGATCATTTTAGGAGCTAAGACAGAACCGATATATCCGTCTGCTCCGGTTATTAATATTTTCATAATTACCAAACCTTCCAAAGGGCCTGGCCTTTTTGCCAAAGCTCCTCCAGAATATTTTTATCTCTTAGCGTATCCAGACACATCCAAAATCCTTTGTGGCGATACGCGGCTAATTTACCGTCTTCGACCAACTGCTTCATTGGTTCTTGTTCAAAAACAGTTTCATCTCCTTGGATGTAATCAATTACTTTCGGGTCAAGAATAAAAAATCCGCCGTTTATCCACGAACCCCCATTTTTTGGTTTTTCCCTGAAACTTGATACCAATCCATTCTTGCCCTCAATTTTTAAAATACCGAACCTCCCTTCCGGCTGAACTGCTGTTACGGTGGCTGGTAAATTATGGCCATTATGGAATTCTAAAAGTTTTTTTAAATCAACATCGGCAACACCGTCGCCATAAGTAAGGAAAAACTGGCCATTACCAAGATAATCTTTTATTCTCTTTATCCTGCCGCCGGTCATGGTTTCCTGTCCGGTATCAACAATGGTTATATTCCAATTTTCATTATCAATCCCTTTGCTAAAATACTCCTTTATCATGTCGCCTTTGTAGCCGGCACAAATGATAAAGTCGTTAAAACCCTGGGTTGAAAATATTTTCATAACATGCCAAAGCATCGGTTTGCCGCCGATTTCAACCATTGGCTTAGGCCTGACCGAAGTTTCCTCGGCTATCCTGGTGCCATAACCGCCTGCTAAAATTACCACTTTCATATCATTCATATAGTTAATTATTCTTACAAAAATCTTTGACGTAATTTATGTCTTCCTGGGACAGCTTCGGCCAATACGAACTCACCAGCCACTTGCCGCCTAACATCACTGAATTACTGTTAAAAGCTTCCTGCGTCTTCAGATTGGACAGACCAATGGCGTGACCAAAACCGTGAATCATTTCTCTTATCAAGGCGGATTCTATTAATTTCCCTTCATCTGCTAAACTGCCTAAATAAACATTACTGTTGGCTGCATAGTCAAATAAGGCCGTAAAAATATTCAGCATAAAATGATCCACGGTTCCATTGCTATATATCTTTTGATACGAAACATCAGTATAATCATAATCTTCCCCATTCTTAAATTTAAAGGCCGGGTCAAGAATAAAGTTAACCGTATTTACGGTTCCTTGGTAATTATTGAATAAATCAATACCCAAAGCATCTTCCCACTGTTTTTCGGCATAACCGAGAAGCTCGTTAAGCCGCTGGCGGCTATAACCCAGTTCAAATAATCTCACATCAACATTCCCTAATTTGTAGGTTAGTTGAATTGAACAATGAGCCGGAGGCGGCAGAGGCGTAGGCGTGGGAGTTGGAGTTGGGGTCGGAGTTGGAGTTGGGGTCGGTTTCGGAACTGGTTTTGGTTTTTGCGTAGAACTTGGAGTAGAAACCGGCCCAATCGGCGATTCAGACGGTTCTGACGTAGCCGATGGACTTAAAATAGGAGTCGGCGTCGGAGTTGATTCTTCAAATAATTGGGCAATGAGGGCCGCCGGGTTATTATCAGTATTCATTATCTTACTTAAACCAAAAGTAAATCCGACTGAAATAATCAATGCAAAAGCAGGAACTAATACAGACAGTGGGATGAAACCTGACTTTATGCTTATTATTTTTTTGTTTTTGTTGGTTTTATTCATATTTTTTTACTTACTGATTATTGATAAAAACGCCTTGCTTGTTTTACTCCAGTCAAAATTACTGGCCCATTTTACTGCTTCCTGGCTCATCCGGTCGCGGAGATCCTTGTCTCGAATTATCGTTAAGATACTCTCCGCGAATGCATCGCTATTGCCGTAAGAAACAAGGCGGCCAGTTTCCATATTTTTCACAGAATCCCTTAAGCCCGGTACGTCAGAAGCCACTATCGGGGTGCCGCAAGCATTGGCTTCAATCGTGGTAATGCCCCACCCTTCCATAAACGAAGGATTTACAAATACCCAGGCTTTTTGAAAAAGTTCTATTTTCTCTTTTTCAGAAACCTTTCCTCTAAATACTACTTTGCCGTTAAGATTAAGTTCAGAGGCTAATCTTTTTAACGAATTTTCTTCTTCGCCGCTGCCGACAATGACCAACCGGGCATCATCAACTTGTCTTATAACCTTTTCAAAAGCTCTTACTAAAACATCAACCGACTTATAGGCTTTAAGCCTTCCCAAATAAAGAATAGTCGGTTCCGGACTCTTTCTCCCAAGAGTTAAATTTTTAGAATTGACTCCGGGATGGACTATTTCAATTCCTTTCTTAGTTCCAAGGCCAAAACTCTGAATATCTTTTTTGCTTGATTCCGAAACCGTAATAAACTTTACATTCCGGTAGACTATGGGCATCAAATCCTTCTCTAAAAATATTGCCAGCTTTGCTAAGGGTTTAGGCAAAGAATGCCTGAAGACTTCCTGATGGATATGATGGATAAGACAATAAATCGGCTTCCTTGAATAGATGGGCGTAAAAAAAGGAATGCCGTTATGACAATCAACTATGATGTCATATTTGCCTCTGAATTGGGTCAGGTAGTAAATAAAAGCCCAGAGGTAAACAAAGTAAAACCCGCCTCTTCTTATGATTTCAACCCCATCTATAATTTCTCTTCTCTTTGAATAACTGTCATTGCCGCAAAAAACAGTGACCTGGTGTCCATCCTTGACCCACTGTTTGGCGATTTCGTGGACATAAAGTTCTGCTCCGCCACCATATATATGCCTTGTGTCTCTCCAGTTAAATATAAGAATCCTCTTGCCGAGCTTCGCCATCGGAGCCTCGGTTTCAATAGGTCTAAACGCATCTTTCAAATCAATAATGCCCCTCCAGACAAACTTAAGCCTGCCCTCAAGTACGTGGAATAAATAAACCAGGCCCAACCCAAAGATGCTGGCCCATAAAATAACATTGACTATCTCTTCGACGCTGCCGTGATTTAGGATTATGCCGATAGACATAAACAATGAAGCAGTCATTGAAATAATCGGGAATATAAATTGCCTTTTAGCCAAATGATAGACGACTATAGAATTTGAAATCGTGAAAACAGTAAGCGCGAGAGTGTAAATATTAAGATAAGGCAGAATGGCCAGCGTCTTGGAGCCAAAAAGTATCGGCACGGTTAAATTGCCCAGAGGGCCCAAAAAAATAAACCCGGCTAATGACAAAAGGACGGTTGAACCAACCAGCAGCTCAAATGTCTTTTTAGTATTTCTCTTTAATCCCTCGTCTCGGCCAATCAAAGTAATCATAAATATATTGGGCAGAGAGCCGAGAAAATATATCATCTTGCCGACAAGCGATATTAGAGTGTACTCGCCGGCCAAACGCGGCGATAAAAAGTGTTTGACTAAAATAATGTCAATGCTTAAAAATATCGTCGCCGACATTAAAGTAAGTATTGAGGCGTAGAAAAACCTGCCCGGAAACTTATGGTTTTTAGTCTGAATAAAATCTTCAGAATGCCTTGAAACAGCCAAAACAGAAGCCATTGAAGCAACCGCTATGGATATCGGAATTGAAAGATAAACTAAATGATTTAACCCATACCAGGCGAAAAGAGCCGCCGCAATAAACTTACTTACTGATTCAAAAAGAATAACGAAAGCAACACTGGTAAAGTAAAGATTGCCATTAAGAAACCCCCTGTTTGCCGACGCAATCACTCCCAAAGTCAGAACCGGAGTGAACATAAAAAGGATGGACTGGCTGCTTATGTTAAAGAAATTAGAAAGGAATGAAACTGAAACTATCCACATTACCGATATGCCTAAGGCAATAGGAATTGCTTTGTTCAAAGTTGATTTGAGAAACGCAAGCGCCGACCCCTCACCCTTTTCAACGGCCAGATGAGCAGTCTTATGGTTTACCGTTGAGGAAACCGCGCCCATAAATATCGCCGCTACTGACCATAAAGTATTAACCAGTATCACTAGACTAAGTTCTTCAAAAGACAAAACCCTTCCCAGGAAAGCGTTAAAAAGAAAATTAAGGAAATTGGCGAACATCATCGCCGCAATCATAAGCGCCGCTCCCGAAAGAGCATTTTCGGTCAGCGATAACGGCAAAAATTTATTAGTGGTTTTTTTCAGCCAAGAATCTTTCTTTATAAAATTAAGAGTCAATTCAGGTTTCGGGGCCGGTCCCGATTTTATCGTCCCTAAAACAGGTAAGGGTTTTAATTTCTTTAAATGCAGGCCGTGCTTGGTCTTTTCCCAGAAATGCGGCTTAATGAAAAGCTGGTAAGTTGCCATTACCGCGGCAATACTCATAAAGAACCAATAGAAAGGTATTAAAAAGACATATTTTATTATTGGCCAGTGGCCCCTTTTGGCACAGCCGATCATGTAATAGTAAAAATAGAGAAAATTCCCGAAGACCAGAGAAAAAACGGCGATATAAAAGACCGGGGTCGGATATATTGATTCTATGGTCGGACCGACAATGGGACGCAGGGCAAAATAGGAAATCGTCATAAACCATAAAATTGGATTTATAAGCATAAAGGCAATTTTCCCGCCGACGTTAAGTTGGAAAAGAAAAGTGTGGATGCCGCTTTTTTTCAAAAATTCCATCGGCTTTCTCATATGAACCAGATAGGTCTGCATGTAGCCCTTAATCCACCTTGACCTCTGCCTTATCCAGTTCCAAACCTGGCTATTTGCTTCTTCAAGAGTTATTGAATCAATAATTGCCGTGTTGAAGCCCTGTTTAAATAACCGCACCCCCAAATCGGCGTCTTCGGTAACGTTGAACGGATCCCAACCCTTAAGATTCCTCAAATCGGCTGTCCGGAAATGATTGCTGGTGCCGCCAAGAGGAATTGAGGTATTGATTGATTGAAGGCCCGGCAGAATGATTTCAAACCACAATGAGTACTCGGCCGTAAAAAGCCGGGTCAAAAGATTTTGATTGGTATTATAATAATTGAGTTTTGCCTGAAGGCACTTAACTTTTTCGGGAACTCTTTGAAAAGCCAAATAAGCCTTCTTAAGCTGTTGGGGTTCAGGCATATCTTCGGCGTCGTAAACGACAAGATATTCACCCTTGGCTGAATTAAGACCATAATTGCAGGCCTTGGGCTTGGTTTTAGGCAAAGAGTGAGGAACGATTACTATCCTTACGTAGTCTGGCAAATCTATTGACCTGGCAGTATCTATTGTCTCTAAATCGTTTTCTTCTAAAAGCAGCTGGACATCCAACTTATCCTTTGGCCATTCCAATTTGCTTATTGAATTTAAAAATTTTGGAAGAACCGCTGATTCACGATAAAGCGGGCAGAGAATCGCATAAACCGGCAGAGAGCTTTCGTCTATCTGGGAAAGTTCCTCATCAGTAAAATTAAGTTCCGGAGGATTATGGAGACTTTTTGTGATAAGAAATAAATTAAACAAAACATCGAAAAAGTATAGAGAGCTTAAAACAGCGATTAAAACTATTGCGCTATAGAGCGGGAAAAATAAAAATCCGGCAACGGCCAAAATAACGGCCAGAAATATTAAAAACTTCTGGCTGGCGGTAAAGGTGATTATGGCCGAGGTTTCACTGTCAAGAGTAGAATGAGTAATAAACCTTCTCCCTTTATGGGCCAGTCCGGCATTTATCATGCTGAATTCGTCTTGCGACGCTATTTGAATCGGCTTTCTCTTCTTTAACTTATTAGCCAAGGCGTTAGTACCTATTTCCCAACTGGCCTTTATGACATTGATTTTTGATTCGCCGGAATGCCGCTTTTCAAAATCTATATTAACGGTTGCTATCTCATGGCCGGCGTATCTGGCATTAACTAAAAATTCCAGATCAAATGTCCACTGGGACGGATCAACTGTTATTTCCTTGGTTATCTGTTTTTTAAAAACTTTTAATCCTGACTGGACATCGCATTTAAGCCCGTGAAGCATCTGACCAAAAACAAAATTAAAACCTTTGCTGGCCAACTTTCTAAAAGGACTTACATCTTTATAACGCCTATTGGCCACAACTACGCCAGCGCCGTCTGTAATTTTTCTCACCATTTCCGGAATCGCTTCTGGCGGATACTGCAGATCGGCATCAATCATGGCCAAGGTATCGTGCTTGGCATATTCAAAACCTTCAAGTATTGAAAAAGCTTTTCCTTTATTACCTTTTTTCAAATGGCAACTAATCGGGTATTCGTCGCTAAGATCATTGACCATCTTAACTGTATTGTCAGTTGAGTGGTCATCTATAATGATTATTTCATACTCAATACTGCCTTTTTTTAAAGCATTATCAATCCTCTTGACTAACTTCTGGATATTTCCTTCT
>CAYHZG010000012.1:0-11094 GCA_964361105.1 uncultured Candidatus Saccharibacteria bacterium | reverse complement strand
ACTAAGGGGATGGGAGATTTTCTCCCGGCATTGTTTTGTCCAGTCGACGCCACGATCGCGAAGCGGCGTGGGAGTCCACACCGTTGGCGATGCTGCTCCCGCAGCAATGAGAAACGACAGACCTGATCCAAAAACCCGAGATCAATGCCTTAATCCCCAACTCAGTCGATGCCTCAGGTATTAACATAGTAGCAGTAAAAGATTTAGAGTCAATAAATGCAGTCAGCCATCCTCTTTTTGTTTTTATACTTGAAAGTCAGTTTCGATTACAGCAGGTGTAAGATGAATACCTATACCCAAAGAGGTTTCAATTGTTCCAACTACTGATGTAGTAACGATTCGAATTTGCGGTATTGCAACTTCATTAAAAGCTTCAACTACTATGTTTGAGTTGTCCGGCTGGGATTTAATTTCTAAGTACGAGGATTGGCTTCTTATATCAGAAAAATTAAAACTTTTATCTGTCGGCTGAAGATTTTTTATTACTTGATCGGATTGGGAAGAGACAATTGGAATATCTGCTTTGTTCTTAAACCAAGGCAGTAACCCTAAAACTGACTCCCATAACGCAAGCACTAATCCTAATATTCCTAAAACTTTTTCAAATATTTTTCTATCCATTTCTCTTGGAAAATGATATAATTATATCAGGCAATTGCGATCTTAGTGCTGACGAGGATGGTTTGTTCAGACCCTATTTCCCTCTTTTACGATGGTAAGTAGGATCTTCCAATACGAAGCCCATTTTGGGCTTTGGCGTAGGCGGAAAAGGTTCTCCTTTAACAAGAGTTCTTTCCTCGCCGGTATTGGCGCCTCGAGGCCCCACGAGGCCATATTGGCCTGAACGCAGGACTTCTTCTCCGGGCTTGAAAATTTTCTTTGCCACGGGCATTTAAGGTGAATTTTCCTTAAAAAGGCAAATGCACCTCGGTTATTCCTGAGATCCGGGGAGTCGACCTAATGCTTTCTCCCCACGCATAGAGCAATATGCTCCAAGCGAGGAGAGATTAGATTGACTTGATCCCCGAATGAAGGTGCCGAGATGTATCCCCGCCAGCATTAAAAGAACAATTTTGGATAAATTTTATAATCTGATCTCCGATTTGTAAATAGTTAATAAGCTTTTCAAAACATGAAAAGAACAAAACTTGAAATAAAACTAAAAACTCCGCGGCCTCGGCCTACGCTTAGGAAAGAAGGGAATCCAACCGGCTTGGGGCCTGACGAAATAGCCTATATCATTAACAGAGAGCACGTCTCTGATTTCAACGTCAAAAAGTCGGTAAACGCGTGGTGGCTTGATCAGGTAAAAGTCAGCAAACTGATCGATGCTTTTGAAAACGGCTGCACCATTGAAGAAGCCTGTATTCATGCGAAAATCACGATTAACCAGTACCGTTACTTTACCGAAGTCCATCCCGAGTTTTCCCAGATAAAAGACGCTCTTATTTTACTGCCAAATATCAGGGTAAGAACAACGATCGTTTCAAGATTAACCGATATTGAAACAGCCAAATGGTGGGCGGAACGGAAGATGAAGAAAGAATTTAACACAAGGCATGAAGTTTTAATGGCCGCTCCCATAAGCTTTGAGCTCTCGCCCGAGAAAAAAGCAAGGATTGATAGAATCTTTGCTATGAACCGCCATGAAAAAATCAAAAAAGAGTAAAAATCCCAAAGCCGCAGGATCGAATCCTAATGGTGCCGGCAGGAGTTGGTTTGATGGCCGGCCTGAAGATATGGTTGTCAGTAAATTGAAAGATGCTTTTTCGATAGGCGCGAATGTCACAAGAGCCTGTGCCCATGCGGGAATTTTAAGGCAGACATACTACGAGTATCTTAAAATCCATCCTGAATTGACTGACACTTTTGAGCGGTTGCAGCTGAAACCGATTCTGAAGGCAGAAGCCAATATAGCCGAGAAATTGAACCAAGGCGATATTGAGATTTCCAAATGGCTGCTTGAACGGAGAGCAAAAGAAGATTACAGCTCAAGACAAGAAATAGCTGGGCCTTCCTTAATGCCTGTCGAAATTTCGCCAGAGAAAAAAGCCCGGATCATGGCTTTACTCAAAAAAAACAGAAACGAAAAATGATCAAAGGACTAGGTTGATCTCGGGAGTTTTAGCAGATAAAATCGTCGTTTTCTAAAAGGCAAATCATGGCTTGTTTTTGAAGTAAAATGAGTTAATATCAGATAGCGGAAAAGTGTCGGTATAAGTGGTATAATTTCAGTAAGATAGATATGAGGTACTATGGGTGTAAAACCAAACTTTTAGATTTTATTGAGAATACTGTTAAGGGTTTTGATTTGTATGAAGGTGCTAAGTTTTTAGATCTATTTACTGGTACTACCGCAGTTGCTAAACATTTCAAAAAACTGGGCTATACCGTTATTGCAAATGACAACTTAGAATTCTGTTATGCATTAGCTAAGACTTACATAGAGTTAAATGATTATCCTAAGTTTCGGGGCCTACGGAAGTTAATTAAAGCCTTTCCGGGACAGAAAGAACACGAAAGGGTAATAAACTATTTGAACTCTCTTTTGCCATTACCCGGCTTTATTTTTCAAAACTATTGTCCGGGTGGAACAGGAGGTCTTCGCAGATACTTTACTGATGAAAATGGAAAGAAGATTGATGCGATAAGGGCAAAGTTAAAAGAATGGAAAGAATCTAAAAGCATAACGGAACCAGAGTTTTATTTTTTACTCACCTCTTTAATTGAAGCTATAAATCTTGTTTCAAATGTAGCCGGAACTTATGCGGCTTATCTTAAAACGTGGGATAAAAGAGCCCTTAAATCAATTAATTTAGTACCGCCAGAAATCATTCCCAGCAAAAAAAAGAATAAAGCATTCAAAATGGATGCCAATGACTTAGTTAAAAAGATGTCAACGGATATTTTATATCTTGATCCACCATACAATGCCAGACAATTTGCTTCTAACTATTTTCTTTTAGAACTTATTGCCGAAGGAAATTTTGATAAAAATATTGAGCCAAATAATAAAACAGGAATTTACTTCGATGAATCTAAAAAATCACTTTACAGCCAAAAAATAGAAGCGCCCGGGGTCTTATCTGATTTAATCAGTAAGGCAAAGGCGCGGTACATTCTTTTAAGCTACAACAATGAGGGTATAATTCCTCAGAATTTTATTAAATCTACACTTTCAAACAGGGGAGAACTTGCTGTTTATAAAAAAAATCATAAGAGGTATCGAAGTATTAACCAAGATCAAGACGACCCCGATAATGTGAATGAGCTTTTATATGTTACGAAATTAGATGGATTAAAAGACAGATTTAATGAACTAAATGGTGCTAAATGGTTGCAGAATTCATTTAGTATCTGGCGAGATATTTCTAAAAACAGAGAAGAACGATCGTTGAATCACCCGGCTATATTCCCAATTTCTTTAGTAGAGCGTTTAATTGATATTTATACCGACAAAAAAGATGCTGTGGTTCTTGATCCTATGGTTGGGAGTGGTAGTGTTGTTATCGCGGCATTGAAGAAAGGGCGAAAAGCAATCGGAATTGATTTAAGCAAAAAATACATTGATCTTTCTAAAAAAAGATTAGCCGAGAGTTACAAAGAATTTAATTCAAAAAGCAGATATAAGTTATTATCTGGAGATGCTAAGTATTTAGAAAAATTTGTAGCTCCTAATTCAGTTAAGTTATGCATCACCTCGCCACCTTACTGGAGTATTCTCAATGAAAAAAGAACGGCAGACAACAAGGTTAATTCGGCTTACAGCAAAGATGGCCAAGATCTTGGTAATATAACTGACTACAACCAGTTTTTGAGGTCTCTAAAAGACATTTTCTCAAATGTTTATAATGCTTTACAAAAAGGCGGATTTTGTGCTGTAGTTGTCATGGATGTTAGAAAAAAATCCAATTTTTATCCCCTTCATGCCGATGTTTCAAAGGAGCTTTCGGATTTAGGGTTTAGATTAAGGGATATTGTTATTTGGGATCGTCAAAAAGAGTACAACAATCTAAAACCGCTTGGATATCCTTATAGTTTTATCGTTAATAAGGTTCACGAATACATTTTAATTTTTGAAAAATAGATGGGTAAAAGCAATAAAATTTCTGATTTTATGAATGAAGATATAGCGTATCTTCTGGGTTTAGTTATTGGTAAGGGTGCTTTTGTTAAAGAAGGTCAAACATGGCGGTTGATTATAACTTTTCCTTACAAAAGTTTGGTCGCCGAGGGATACAAAAATAATTATGATAAGCCTTTAGAATTATCACACAGCTTGGATGCTGTAGTAAACAGAATAAGAAGCTGCGGCTTCGATGTTTCCAAAGAAAATACAAACAAAAACGATGTAGCTCTGATAATAACTTGGCATAAAAACGATTTATCTTTGCAGATGTTGAAATACCTTCTTAATGGAGAATCAACAGATTTTCACTCTTTTAGGATCCCAAAAACAATTTTTGATTCAGATAAAGAAATTCAAAAAGAATTTTTAAGAGGCTATTTTGATACAACCGGTCATGTCAGAAAATCTAATTATGCCTATGCCGGCAAAGATGATCAACATAGAGTTTATTTAGAGGTTGATCAGAGGAATTGGTTGCTTGTTGCTGATCTGGCCAAATTATTAAAAAACCTAAAAGTCCCAATACAAACAATAGATTTTGGCCATCCTAATTTCAGAGATCCTGAATTAAAAAAGGCGAAAGGATTTTGGGCAAAAGAGCATCAGCTTAAAATTTTTGCCAATCAATTTGTTTCTGTTGGTTCATATTTGAAATATAAGAATGAGGTTTTGAAAGAATTAGCTGATAAAAATAAGTCAGACCTAGGTAGTGGTCATGAAAAAGTAGTGCCTCGCACTAAGGTTAAACCAAAGAATCCAGAAGAAAACTCTGATAAACTCCCACCTTTTCTTAGGGGCAAGCACTTTAATAACTGGAGAGAACTTCTTGATTTTTTGATCTCGATTTAAGAAATGGATAACGAAAATGTATCAAAACAAGAACTTTTACTATACGATCCGATGAGGTCTTGGTTTGCGGAGTATTTTCAAAACAAATATCCTGATGCCTCGGTTGAAGTTTTTGATTTACATAAAATCTATTTAAGTGATTTTTTTTCAAAATCAGAACTCAAAAAGGACTTCCCAGATTACCCGACTTATCTAATCAAAGTAGATTTGTTAGTTGTTATAAAAAATGGCGATCATAATCAACTTCATTTTATCGAAGTAAAAGATGGGGAATTAAATTTCTCAAATCTTGCCCAGCTTTTAGTTTATTCTAAACTTGTTAGGCCAGTATCATCAATTTTGATATCTCCGCATGGCCTCAATAAACATTTGAATGACATCATTAAAAAGTATCAAAGGTTAGATATGTTGGAGTATATGTCGAATAGTAAGATAAAACTTGCTAAGTGGGATAAACACAGAGGCGCTATTTTTTTATAAAACTGAGATGTTGATAAGTACTATAGGATTTGTTAGTTGTTTATGATAAAATTTTAATAGTGCCTATAAATAAGAAAAGAAGTGAAAATCAGAAAGGTGAAAATAGGATGGTAGCTTTAGATAGAAAAGAGGTGGAGTTGGTAAAACAGATTGTAAATGCAGAAAGGGATAACTTAAAGTCAGATGTTTTTGTAAAAAGGGTGCGCAGTGGTTATGAGAAGGCGCTAGATAACTTAGTTGTAAAGTTCAAATAAAAATCTAAAATAAATTGATGAAAATGGGAGGTCGAAAGCCTCCCCTTTTCTTTATTAATCTGACAATCATGTTTGGCGCATGTGATGAAAGCAATATCGATAAACAGATTTGGGTGATAGGATCTACTTGGATATCTAGGAATAAGTTGGCCGAATATGAAAAAGATATCGCTACTTTTAGGTTACGAGAAAAGTTTTGGGGCGAAATCAAGTGGTCTAAATTAACACAAGGTAAATTAGATTGCTATAAAAAGTTTGTAGGATATACTTTTGAAAAATTCACTCCTGAGTTCAAAGCGATTATCGTAGATACAAAGTTAGTTGATTTCAATACTTACCATCATAAAAATAAACAGCTTGCTTTTATGAAATTTTACTACTTTCTACTTTTTAATAAAGCAAGACATATAATAGCTAGGCCTAATCAGATAGATACAAAATTTCATATAGTTATTGATGAATTTAACGTGAGTACGTTAAATTTTAATGATCTTAAATCTTATACAGAAATGGAGATAAAAAAGCTTAAATCTAAGTATTCTGGAGTTAGGCCAGTTAGTGATTCAATTGATTTTTTAGGACGACACACATCCCATATTTGTTCTCTTACTCAATTTACCGATCTAATCTGTGGTGCTATAGGAGAGGTTTGGAATGGATCAGGTGACCAATCATATAAACAGGAAATGATTAAGTTTATTGAAAATTATGCTGGCCAGCCATTGTCTGTTCCTAATGAACCAATGGACTGTAAATTTGATATCTGGAAATGGCGGCCGACTCTAGGTTGAGACTATCTCTTTAAGTGTTTGTAGATCTTTTTTATTTTCTATTTCAAATCTACTGATAGTAACGTCTACTAAATTGATCAGCTGGTTGGCTTCGGCCCATTTGGATTGGGTGATTGAGTCGCGAGCCGCGGCCAGCAGCACTTGGCAGAATTTATTATGCCAATCTAATTTTTCGGCAAATGTTTTCATCATCTATTTATAGCGGCAATAAACCCCTAAATCGAGAGTGGAAAATGACCAAGCTTAGAAGCGGCGTTAAGAATCCAATTAGTAAAGCTGACAGGAATAAAATTATGATGGTTGCCAGCAGATTTTTTAAGAACCTATTCTCGGTAAATCTAAGCCTTTCTCTCAGGTAGTAAAAACGATTGCCGGCATAAATCGCGATCACAAGAACTATTAGATCATGAAATATAGTTACTTTGAATTTATTTGAGAGAATAAAAATTGCACCGGCTATAAGGTAACCAGCCAAACCCCATTTTTTTATTTTATTCTTATTCTCATTTTCCATAACAATCATCCAGTGATTTAGGTCCTTTATAAGTCTTAAATAGATCTTTGAATAAAGAATCGTCTTGCTGGTAAATTTTCAAGGCAGTTATGCATTCTTCAAATTCGGTATGTCGCAGAGTTTCTTTTTTCGATTGATAATTTGAATAGACTTGAAAGCCAAAACTGACCGCGTAAATCAGGATTGCTATGGATAAAATTGTTTTCCAATTCAACTCTTTCATAAAACACAAAGCCCACCGCAGGGTGATGGCTTTCGCCATCCATACGCCTTTCGGCGCATGACCAGTAACGGTAGCCCCTTACGATGGGTTTAATATCCGTTACTGGTTTTTAGTGCCATGTTCGCGAAAAATCGCGAGTTTAGGCGATTAAATTGTTATCTGGTATATTACAACAAAAGCTTGAAAGATTGAAGCTTTTGGAGTGGAATCAAAACAATGAGCGGTGACACGAAAACAACTAAATCAGAAGAGCTTTTTTATCGGTTTATACTTGATATAAACGTAAATAAAAAAATAGATGCGATCAGAGATGAGTTAGGAATTCACATTGATGGTTTCAGCTCACTGAAAGAGGGCAAAAAGTGGTTTTCTCGTATTCCCGTAAAAACATATCGCAAACTGTTAAATAGATACTTTGACTTGATGGATAAATATAAGTTACCAAATCACATAAGCAATTTACTTGAAAGTTATATCATTTGTGGCATCAAATCAGAATGGTTTTACCAAGTAAATGACCACATGATGTTTTGCGAATTTGATCCAGACCCAAAATTGGAAGAGTACTGGATTAAACAAAACCAACCATTTGTTAAATTGTTTATTTTTGAACATACAGACGAAAAGTATGTCAGGAAGTTCATAGAGAGAAACTGGAAGCGTATAAAAAGAAGGTTAGCTGAAAAGGGAGCATCCTTAAAAAGACTCAGCCCCATGAAAGAAGTAAAGAGAAATCTTCTGATCATGAGATTATATGCGAAACCAAAAGCTGAACTGGAAAAAATGCTTGGGAAAACATTTTCTTATAAAAAGGCTGTGGTAGCCTCTTTGATGTTAAACAAATACAAAATAAAAGTTTCAGAGGATGCTGTGGAAAAAGTATTTTACAACCATCGCCATTTTAAGGGATTTTGACGCCGAATAAGGAGTATTGGGATTCTTTTCCAGACTGTTTACTCTTTGTTTCAATAGGATTAACAATCCTATTTTTGTTTAATCAAAAATTGGTTGTTGCGGTGACGTCACCATAATAACCGCCGGAGTCACCGCTGGCGGTTATTGTTTTATCAAAACAGATTAAAAGGATGTAATTAAAATGAGCAAAAGAGTAAGTAAAAACTTTAATACGCTTCTACTCGAAAGTTTATCAATAAAACCTATCGGATTTAATCCTCTTTTGGCCAAATTGGCCGGGAGTGCTACCGCAGGACTTTTCATGTCCCAGCTTCTTTATTGGTGGGGCAAGGGAGACTATGAGGACTGGATTTATAAAACTATTGACGAGGTTAAAAAAGAGACTTGCCTTACTAGATCAGAACAATCAAGAGCTATCAAAAGATGGGTTGTTTTAGGAGTTCTCAAAGTAAAAATAGCTGGTATTCCTGCAAGACGGTTTTTCCAAATAGACACAAAGAAATTAGTCACGATATTGAAAAAAATCTCCGGAGTAAAGTCAGATTCAACAAACTTGCCTGCTGAAAACGACAACCAAGCTGACAATATCCAACAAGGTAATACAGATAGTACACAAAGAGTACTTCAGAAATCTCTCTTAACAAGAGAGCGAGCAGCTGATTTTTAACAAAATCATAGCTCGCGGTATGTATTCAAATGATAAGTATCCAAAGAATAAAAAAACTTTTAGGAAAGCCGAATATGCCAGATCAGGAAGCTCGGGAGGTTTTGAACACGCTTTACGGGCTGGCAGAGTTGATAATCGAGGATTTGCAATATAGGCAGAACTCTGGCCCCCTACAAGAAACAGGGCAGAATGGTGTTGAAAATCGCGAATTGCCTGCCAAATAGTAAGCAATTCGGGGTTTTTAACCCTAAGGTCGATAATATGCGGTTAATTAAAAATCTTTGAACTTCGCCGGATATAAAATGAAGACCTCCCGAAGGAGATCTCCACGCTCATTGTATATTATAGCGGACTCAAAGATTATGCAAATATGTCAAAATCAAGAGGCATTGTCTATTGCAGGGTGTCATCGCAGGAACAGACCCAAGGCACGAGCTTAGATGGTCAAAAAGAGGCCTGCCTTGAATACGCCAAAAACAAAGATATCGAGATAGACGAAGTTTTTATCGAGAAAGGAGAGTCGGCAACCGCGGCAGACAGAACCGAGCTGATCAGGGCGCTGGACTACTGCCGGAGACACAGAGGGAAATTGTCGGCGTTCATTGTTTGGAAGATTGACCGGTTCGCAAGGAACCAGATCGACCATTTCGCGTTGAGAGCCCAGCTGATGAAATATGGAACTACTTTGCATTCGGTTACAGAACCGATAAATGACGATCCGATCGGAAAAATGACCGAAGGTGTATTAGCGGCCTATGCCCAGTTCGAGAACGATATCAGAAAGCAGAGATGCGAGGGCGGAATGCATCGGAAAATCACTGAAGGTATCTGGCCGTGGCATCCGCCGATCGGGTACATCCACTCAAAAACAAGGAAAGAAAGGCGGAAGAACCAGCCGGACGAGATTGACCCAGAACGCTTCTATTTGATTCAAAAGGGCCTTAAGGCGTTTGCAAGAGGCGAACAGACGGTAGCAAGCCTTACACGGGCCTTTAACAAGTGGGGGCTGAAGACGAGAACCGGCAAGCCGATGTTCCCCCAGTTAGTTGAGAGAATCTTAAAAGACAAGTTCTATGCCGGGATTCTAATCAGTCCTTGGAACAAAAAAGAATACCAAGGATTGCATCAACCGATGATCAGCATGGAAGAATACAGGCAGATCCTTTTTTTCAAGTCGGGGCGGTCAAGAAATTTGACCGCCCCTCGCCTTATCTTGAACCCTGAATTTCCCTTGAGAGGTTTTGTTTATTGCGTTTGCGGCAGAAAAATGACCGCCAGCTGGCAGACAGGCAGAAACGGTAAAAAGCATCCGTATTACCGTTGCTATAACGAGAAGAATTGCGGACATTACAATCTCAACGTTAAAAGAGTCGATATTGAAGGAATGTTCTTGGATCTGCTTCGGCAGATAACGCCAAAGGATAATTTCTTAGAGGCGTTCAAGGAAGTCGTTCTGGATGTCTGGAAACGGGATAAAAGCGTCTTAGAGGTTCAAACACAAAGCCACGAGCAGGAATTGAAAAAATTAAAAAAGCGGAAAGAGGAGTATTTGGAGATGGGCGCCAAGGGCGAAATCAGACCGGATATTCTTACTAGCATGATTGATAAGATAGACAATCAGATTACCGGTTTGCAGATTTCCCGGAACGAGTCCAAAACAGAGGAGTTCGACTTAGAAGCCAGTATCTCTTACGCGGTTAAGTTTATTAAGGATCCGGCCGGCCACTGGCAGAATCTCCGCGAAATCAAGCAAAAACAGCGATTCCAGCAGTTGGTGCTGCCGAAGGGGCTTGTTTTCGACCGGTCAAAAAACTCTTTTGGCACCGCTTGTTTGTCGCATGTCTTCGAGCTTTCTCGCACGTTTGACGGAGACAAAACACACTTTGTTGCGGGGGCGGGAGTCGAACCCGCCATCTGGTGGTTATGAGCCACCCGAGATACCGCTTCTCCACCCCGCGGCTATGCGAGGCTCGTCCGCCTGCGGCGAGACGGCCCGCGATTAGGAAATAATATAATAAATAAACTTGAAAATCAAGTGAAATTCAACTATCATTTTATTTATCGCCGGCGTAGCTCAGTGGCAGAGCGGACGTTTCATAAGCGTTAGGCCGCAGGTTCGATCCCTGCCGCCGGCACCACGTAGGAAAAGTCAAAGAGTTTTGGTTCGCCTCGCTTCGCTCGGCGACTAATTCGTATTCAATTTTGGGGATAAAAACGAATTCCCGATTCCGCAAAATATGGTTCGAGCCGATGTTTTTCAGAAATGTTGTCA
>CAYHZG010000011.1:0-12702 GCA_964361105.1 uncultured Candidatus Saccharibacteria bacterium | reverse complement strand
TTCCGCCAAGCCACCTGTCTTTAACGTAGGGCATGGAGAGTAAATCGGCAATTTCAACAATCTTTGCTTCAGAGTGCTTGGTTAGCGCCGCCCATAAAATCACCCCGCCCAAATCTTTCACTTTTCTCAAAAATTCAATAGTTTTTTTTAGTTCTTCGCCGGCTTTAAAAATATTAATTAAATGAATAGAGTCTTTTAAGGCATAAATAAAATTATCCATCTTTGGGTGTTTGACGGTTTTTTTCCGGCCATAATGCATTCCGGCCATAAGCATGTCCTCGTATGACGGTAAAAATTTTGAATAGTCAATTTCAGCCATGGTTGAAAATTCTAACCTATTTTGCTAAATTAGTCCAATAGTCTCCAGGTAAAAATCAATATGAAAAAAAATATCCACCCGAAATACTATGAGAACGCCAAGGTTAAATGCGCCTGCGGCAACAAATTTACCATCGGGGCAACCGTCCCTGAAATTAAAATTGAGATCTGTTCTGCCTGCCATCCTTTCTATACCGGTAAAGGCAAATTGGTTGATACCAAAGGAAGAGTGGAAAGATTTAAAAAACGGCTTGAAAAAACCGTCACGCTAAGCGTGACTCCAGCCCCGCTTAGCGGGGCTGCCAAAAAATCCGCCAGTCGGCGGATTAAAAAGAAAAGATGAACGACGAACTAATCATGGAAATCCGGGCCGGCACCGGCGGCAAGGAAGCCGCTCTCTTTGCTTTGGATCTTTTTAATATGTACAAAAAATATGCGGCTAAGGTCGGCTGGTATTTTAATGTTTTAGATATGAGTCGTTTTGAGGGTGGCTTCAGACAAATCACTTTTGAAATCACTGCCCCCGATGCTTTAAAGAAGATGGCTAGCGAGGCAGGAGTGCATCGGGTCCAAAGAATCCCCAAGACCGAAAAATCCGGCCGGGTTCATACTTCCACGGCCACGGTCGCGGTCCTGCCAAAAGTAAAAGAAGCGAATGTTAAAATAAATCCGGCTGATTTAGAAATAACTTTCTTCCGTTCGTCTGGTCCAGGGGGACAAAATGTCCAAAAAGTAGAAACGGCGGTCCGGATTAGACATAAACCAAGTGGTATTGTAGTATCTTCCCAAGAAGGACGCTCCCAGCAAAGAAACCGGGAAAAGGCACTTGAGGTTTTAAGGGCAAAATTATGGAAGATTGAGCAAGAAAAAGCGGTTGGCGAAATAACCGAAGAAAGAAGAAAACAAATTGGGCTAGCAATGCGGGCGGAAAAAATAAGAACCTACAACTTTCCGCAAAACCGCATCACTGACCACCGAATCAAAAAAAGCTGGGGGAATCTGGAAGGCATCATGAATGGAGGTTTAGATAAAATAATTGAGGCACTTTCAAAATTGAATATTGAGTAATGGTCGACAAAGATAGCTAATATAATAAGTATTAATTTATGGAAGAACAAAATCCTAAAGGCATGCAGGCCCTTGTTCCTGGCGAGTCGCCTGTTTTTAAAGCCGGACCGGGCTGGGGCGCCAAGATTAAGAAAAATTTCACCAGGCTAGTTTTACCTCTCATTGCTATTGCCATAGTAGCCATCGGCTTGATAATGTTTTTAGACAAAAACGGAGAAGAAAATAAATTAACTGAACCAAAAACTGAAACCGAAGAAATTAGTGATGGCGGCATCTCAATCCAAGAAGTTGAAACCAAAAAAGGCCAAACAGAAAATATTTATAAAGTTGGGGCTAAACAAGGGGACGGGATTACTCATCTTGCCAGAAAAACTCTGAAAGAATACCTAAATGTAAATCCGTCGGTAAATTCGGGACTAAGAGACGAACATAAAATCTACATTGAGGACTACTTGAAGGACTTAAACGGAGAAAGATTACTAGAAATCGGCGAAGAAATCGGATTCTCGGAAAATGAAATCACTAGGGCAATTCAGATGGCAAAAAATCTTTCGGAAAACCAATTAACCAATTTAAGCCAATTCGTTCCCTTTGTATCTGGGTTATAGCAAATTGATTTTTTGCTATAACGGGCATTTTAGGCGAGCGTACCGGCGAGCCGTAAAAATGCCCAGGGTTTCGCCAGAAAGCGAAACATAATAACAAAAAATCCGCTGGCCAGCGGATTTTTTGTTATTTCTTTTCTTCTTTGGCTTCAGTTTTTGGTACTGGTACTGCTTCGGCTTCTTCCCCTGGCTTTTCCTCTTTCTTAATCACCTCAACTTCTTCAACTGATGGCGGCGCGACTTCTACAACTTCTTCTTTGCGCGGCTCTTGAACTAAAACTACAATATCTTCGGGATTGACTTCTATTTTTACTTTATCCGAAACCAAAATATTTTTGACCAAAACATGGTCACCGAAATTTTGAAGACCCGATATATCAACTCGCAATTCGTGAGGCAAATCTTGAGGCAGAGCTTCTACTTCAAGCTCAATAAGTGTCTTAACCAAAATCCCTCCATTTCTTACTGCCTCTGACTCGCCGACTATTATCAACGGAACTTTTGCCTTTATTTTTTCCTTAAGATTAACTCTATAAAAATCGGCGTGAGTTATTTTATCGGATACTGGGTCTTTTTGGATATCTTTTATTACCGCCGGCTCTTCCTTATCCCCAATCTTTAAATTTATCAAAGTTGATTCCCCGGCCATTTTAAAAACTTTTTCAAAATCCTTGTATTTTATTTGAATTGGAGTCGCTTCAAAATTATGGCCGTACACAACAGATGGTAAAAAACCTTCTTTCCTTAAAGAGTTAAGCGCCTTCCCGACTGATTCGCGTTTCTGGGCCTGGAGTTCAATGCGATCCATTGCGAGATAAATCTTACAAAATTATTCTGAAAAAATCAAGAACATCTGCTCGAGTACCTATCCCTCTGGCAAAACCTCTTTCTGCACTCTCGGCCTTTGCTTTTCCAGCCACTCTTTTACCATCATTGTCGCCCGCGCGTCATCTTCATTATACTTAATCAATTTATCCAAAAACTCTTTCTTCCCCGTTTCCTGCCACTGGTCGTACCACATCAACGCTTCTCCTCCGCCCGCACCTTTGTCCTTCCACTTATAACCGATAAACCCGGCAATGTCTTTTAAACTGTAAAAATAAAGCGGCAAAACAATGGAACTGGTAGCAATATTGTATAAATCCAAGCTGTTTTCTCTAAATCTCTTCATTAAATCTGTTGACGCCCCATACTTTTTTTCAAGCTGATGAAGCACATGCCTTTCATAATAGCCGTAGTGATAAATGACAAAATCCTCAAGCTTGCTCAAAAACGCCAAAAAATCATCCCATATTTTTTTCTCTTCTTCCTTATCTTTGGCCAAAAAATATTGAAAACCTGTCCCGATATCGCTTTGCGATATCGAGGATCCTCGATTCGCTTTGCGAATCGGGACTGTTTTTCGCCCCTGTTTTTTAACTAATAACCCAAAAAGAAAAATAATTCCTCGGGTCGGGTCGCTCTCAATATCAAAATAAATTTCATTTTTAACTTCAGGAAAATTATAATGCTGGAGTATGGTTGGCTGGCCGGAAACAAGGACTTCGGCCTGATTATGGACCCGAACCAGCTTGTCGTAATTCCAACCCTCGAGTCCGTCTTCAAGCTGTCTTATATCGGCTTGGGCCAATTGCGCAACGGTTCTTATTCCAAGTTCATACAAATCTCTTTGGTCACGCTGGCTAATGCCGTGAATTAATGAAATGTCCTGACACCCCTTAGTTTCTTCCTCACAAATGGTAAACCAGGGGCTTTTTTTGCAGCCGGCTTTAATGAATGGCGGCGGCTTTTCCCCTTCCAAAACTTTCTCAATTTCTTTAAGAGTAAGCTGAAATTTATCCAAAAAAGGATCAACAAGAAAAGACCTTGCTTCTCCATCAGCATTAATAATGTAAGCTTCCTGCGGCCTCGCTCCTTGAATTTTCTCCAAAATCAAGCTGGCGAAAACCAAAGGAAACTTATACTCATCTCTCAGTTCCGGATCATTTCTGATATCATAAGCAACATAATACCAATCGCCGAAAATGCTTTGGGCTAACCGGTCAACTGATTTTAATTCGGCTATTGGCCGCCGCTCAATAAAATCCGGTTCGCCGACCCAGTGGCCGTTCATTAAGACGGGTTTATAAATGTTCTTGCCCTGCTTCATCAATTCAATAGTCGCCAAAAACGCTTCATCCAGATCCTGATGCAGTTCCGACTCTATTTCCACGAACTCCTTAGTTGGTAAGACCGAATTTGGCTCGCGGATTTTTCCGGAGTAAAGCATTTCCAAAACCGGCGGCACGTGCTTATGTTTTTTCTGGTCTTCGTAAATGTCATACCAAATCCAATGCGGACAAAGGAAAAATTTATAGAAGTGCTCTGACCTAAGAAGTTGTTTAGCCATATATTGATTTCAAAAACACTTTCGTCACATAAACCGCGCTGAAGATGCTAAAAATCGTACCGATAGCAAGGGTTAAGGCAAAGCCTTTAATCAGTGAGCTTGCAAAAATGTAAAGAATAACTGCTGCAATTAAAGTAGTGATCTGCGAGTCGCGGATTGAAGACCAGGCCCTTTGAAAACCGGCCTCAATTGCCGCGGTATGACTTTTCCCTTCTTTAATCTCTTCTTTAATCCTGGAGAAAATTAAAATGTTGCCGTCAACGGCCATGCCTAAAGTGAGAATGAAACCGGCGATTCCAGCTAAAGTTAAAGTCACCGGAATAAGTTTGAAAATCGCTAAAACCGAAGCCGTATAAAACAAGAGGGCGAAAACGGCAATAAGACCATAGCCGCGGTAAAAAATCACCATAAATAAAACTAAAGCAATTAAACCATAAAGGCCGGCTTTTAAGCTTTGTTCCAATGACGCTTTGCCCAAGCTCGGTCCGACCGTTTGTTGGGAAATCAGTTTTATCGGCACTGGCAAAGCTCCGGCTGAAAGCCGCTGGGCCAATTCGCGGGCCTGGTTAATGGTAAATTGCCCACTGATTACTGCCTGGCCAGTAGTAATTTCATCTTGAACTATCGGAATACTAAGGGGTTCGCCGTCCAAAAAAATTGCCAAGGGTCTGCCTAAATTTCGTTTTGAAATTTCTGAAAGTAGCTTTGTCCCTTCGTCATTAAATTCCAAACTGACATGAGGCAGATTAGTATTTGGGTCAAAAGATAGTTTTGCCCGCTTCAACTGTTTGCCGCTTAGGCCGGTAGGTATGAAACTTTCCGCCGAAACTTCTTGAGCTTGATCAAAACTAACTGGCAATTCTTTAAATTCCAGAAACGGCGTCTCGCCTATAAGCTTAATTGCTTCGCTGACATCTTTGACTTGAGGCAATTCAACAAGCAGTTTATCTCCGCCGCTCACCTGGACTACCGGCTCACCGACGCCGAAAAGATTTACCCGCCTCTCAATTACGTCGCGAACTCCTTCCATTGAATCCTTTTGCTCGTTTTTTGGAACATTTGTCAAATCAGATTGATAAACCAAGTGGGCCCCGCCAAGCAGATCAAGCCCTAAATGAAATGGAACACTCGGAAATTCAAAATCTACACCAATCTTTTTTATTAGTATATTTGGTATACTTGGATAAACAAAAAAAGCCAGAAGGATAAAAATAATTGTCAAAGTAAGAACTCTCATAAATTCAGAAATATTTTTACTTTTCCCTCCACTACTTCTTCCATCCTCTCAACCGCCTTCTCTAAAAACTTGTAGGGCGTGGTTTCTTTGGGGGCTTCCTTAAGTTTTTCAGCGAGCCCTTCTTTATAAGCCACCCTCACTTCAGTATTGATATGAATATTGGTAATTCCATTTTTAATTGATTTCCTGAAGTCATCGTCAGCCAGGCCCGAGCCGCCATGAAGGACTAAATAAGTGTTTGGTACTGATTTATTGATTTTTTTTAATAAACCAAAATCAAGTTTTTCTTCTTGTTTTGAAACAACTCCATGGATGTTTCCGAAAACAACCGCCAGCCGATTAACGCCGGTTTTTTCAACGAACTCCTTGGCTTCCTCGGATTTAGTAAAATCTTCTGATTTTATCGCAATTGTTTCCTGAAGTTTTGATTCGCCTCTCAAATAACCCAGCTCCCCTTCTATCGTAATCTCCGGATTCACTGATTTGGCGTAATCAACCACGCTGTGAGTTATTTTAATATTTTCTTCAAAGGGCATAGCCGAGGCGTCTATCAAAACCGTATCATAGCCGACACCTAGCGCCTGGCTGCAGGATTCAAAGCTTTTATGGTGGTCAGCGTTCAAAAAAATGGCTAAGTTAGTGTCTGACTTCCAAGCATCAACTAATTTTCTGGCTTCTTTATAGCCCAAAAACTTCGCCTCGCCCTCGCTTGTACCGACCATTAAAGCATACTGATCGTAGGGTAAATTATAAAAATCCAAGACCTTCTTAAATCCCAAAACAATGGCCTTCAATTGTTCCGCCGACGCAAAATTAAAATGCGGGACAGCAAAATGTTTTTCCTTGGCAATTTTTAAATAATCATTTAAATTCATTAAAGTTCAATATATCCCTTTATGATATTGTCTTCAATCAGTTCATTCATTTTCTCGCGGCCCAAATACTCAATAAAAATCTTGTTCCAAAGCGCTTCCTCTTGGTGATATAAATACTTAATTTCCCCTTTTTTCACTAAGGTCATTACTAAATCAATTAAGTCGAAACTAACCAGCTCTTCTCCGAAAAAGTCTCCCACAAAATCAAGCTCCTTCCATAAAAAACTGGGGCCAAGTTTACCTAAACTTTCCTCGGCTTTATACCAATGCTCGGCTTCCGGATTCACATGCGGCATAAATAGTCGCTGATCGTTTTCGTTGTCTTTGGCCAGGTATCTTTGAATTATCAACCATTTAGCATTGGGCTTTAGATTTTGGACTTTGGACACATCTAAAACATCTCCGCGAAGAAGAGATTTTAACTTTTCTATAAAATCCGGCTCCTTTGAAAACCGCTTAAATAATTTTGAGTAAAACGGAACTTCATTCAAATAGTGCAAAAGAAGAGTAAAAATTCTTAAAACTTCTCCGGGGGTATCAAGCTTCAGCGGAACAATAAAAATAATTCCAAATTCTTTAAGATGACTGACATTGTGATATTTTTTCTCTAAGAATTTTTCGGCAACATTCAGTCCCGACTTTGTCGAGGATCCTCGATTTGCTAATTGCGCTTTGCGCAAAGCAAATCGGAACCATTTTTCTTCCAAAACTTTTAATTGAATTTCACGCTCTTCAAAGTCTTCCGGCTTCAAATCATTGTAAACCTCATCAAAAAATTTATGCATCCAGTCGGTTGTCTGGGTAAAACGCAAAGCCGCAAAAACCGACTCAAATGACTCTTTGTCTATGAGTTCACGGACGCTTTTATAGCCAAAAAAATCAAGTAGATTTTGCGGCGGATACTTTTCCAAAAGCTCAACTGCCCTTTCCATCTTTATGAAAAATCCCGTTTTTAAGTTAACTAATCCAATTGAAACCTCGCAAAGCTTGGTGCAGACGCCGGACATTTTACTCAAATCCGGCTTATCCAAAATCTCGTATAACTGATTGTCTAAATGAGCCAGCCGCGCCTGAAAGGCCTGCCTTATTTCCTGGGCCGATGATTTCCTGGTAAGCCCGACCTCTGATAGGGTCCTATCAATTAATAAATCATTTTCCTGGACTATTTTCTCAATCACGCCTGTTTTGCCGGTGATTATCGCCATTTTTTGTTCCAAATCCAAAAGCGTTTCCGGTTGAACTCTAAGTATTTTTGCCAAGCGGTTAAAGGAATCAGGCATTTAACTTAAGTTTAATCAAAATTCAGAAATTTTAAAATGGAAAACAAAACTGGCGGATATATGCATATACCCGCCAGGTATTCATCCTACTCTGAAAGTGAGACAAGACGACGAAGGGGGTCTTCCTCATCCCACGGCAAGTCAGAGATGACGAACCGAGGAACAGCCGGAATAGAAGGAACAACTGGCAGGGGCGTGCCGCGACGGTCTTTTTGTTAGGTCTCCAAAGCCATCCGAATATTTCTGATGGCTTTGGCATGGAGCTGCGAAACTCGAGTCCGACTAATTCCGAAGATTTTACTTATCTCCTTTAGGGTCATGCCCTTGAAATAACAAAGAAATATCACCTGCCTTTCTCGGAAAAGCAATGTGGTCATTGCTTTCCTGACACGTTTCTGTATTTCCCGTATTTCAAATGTCTTTTCCGGAGATTCGGGTTCGGCTGGAACAAATCCGGCAGGCAACATAGCCAACTTATCGCTCAATCCGGCCATTGACTCAATGACGCTGATCCGCCAAATGCTTCGCCTCACATTTCGTTCGTTCCAACCGAGTCGAACCGATAATTCGGCGTAGGAAGGAACTCTTTTGAGTTCGGTCCGCAACGATTCTTCAGCCTCAAAAAGTTCACGCCTTCGCTTACGCATGAGTCGCGGCCAAGCACCCTTTCGCAGACCGTCCATCATCGCTCCCCGGATGCGCTTATCGACGAAAGTCTCAAGCTTGATGCCGCGGCTTTTATCAAAACGGCTGAGGGCGTCGATTAAACCGAGTACGCCGTCTTGAACGAGATCACTCACTTCCACTTTTTGGTATGGCCGACTCTCGGTCATTTGCCAAGCAATGTGCTTGATAAGCGGAAGAGTTTTAAGAATGGTTTGTTCTTTCATTAATCCCCCTAACACGAGAAAGGAACTGTCTTTATAAATATCACAAAACCTTTACCTCCACCAACGGCCACAGACCCCAGTCGCCTTTATGGAGAATCCCGGCCTTGGGGCCGTATTGGGCCACGACAGAGGAAGCATTAGCCGTGGCGAATTGGATTGATTTAGTGATATCGCCATTAGACAAAATATATTGAGCAGTAAAACCGGAAACAAAAGCATCTCCAGCGCCGGTGCGCTCAACTTTCGGCGAATCCGGTATTCCAGCCCGATAGATATTTTTTTGGTCTGAAACCAAAACTCCTTCCGGCCCAAGAGTTAAAACAACAATCCCCTTTACTAATTTATCTAATTCTTTCAAAACTCCTTCAGCCGAATTGTCGTTTCCAATTCCCAAAAGCGATTCGGCTTCTTCTTTATTGACGCTGAAAATATCAGTTTCAGCCAAATACGGCTTTAATTTTTCCAAACCAAGAGTCAGTTCTTTCCCGCCCGGATTAAAAGCAATTTTAAAATTCCTGGTACTAATATATTCAAATGCTTTTTGTAATAAATCCAAGTTCCCGCCCAGACTGCCTAAAAAAAACCACTTGGCTTTTAATTTTTTCCATTTAATTTCCTGAAGATTAAGATGTTGACCCTCGCCTTTGTAGCTTAAAATAGTTCGTTCAGCATTTGGATGGACTAAGATAACCGAGTAAGCGGTGTAATCATCTTTATGAGTCACAAAAAATAGCTTAACTCTTTCTCGTTTTAACTCTTTAATCACCTCTTTTCCGTTAAAATCATTGCCAACCATACTGACACAGCCGGTCTTAAGGCCTTGCCTGGCAAAAGTTACGGCTGTATTGGTTGCTCCGCCGCCGGTGGTAAAAACAACCTCTTTGATTGCTATTTTTGAACCCAAAGGGAAACACTGTTCCATGCCGGTCGGCGAATCACCGTGCTTGCGGATTTCAAAACCTTCGCTTTTTAAAAAGACATCGCGAGTGGCAGAACCTATCGTAATAATATCTAACATGTTAAACATTTAATTCTTTTAAGACTTCGCCTATATCTCTGCCTTCTGAAAAAATATGACTTCCTAAAACTGCTGAACTGACCCCCGCACCAGAGACTAATTTTATCGTACTTGAGTGAATCCCGCCGTCGACCTGAATTATTTTCCCTGGGTAGCGTTCGTGAAAACTTCTTATTTTATCTAAAACCTCAGGCAAAAATAGCGAACCGTAAAAACCAGGGTCAACCATCATAAATTGAACCAAATCGATTCGGTCAATATACTCTTCTGCTAACTGCCATTCAGTCTGGGGGTTAAAAACAAAACCTATCTCTTTCCCATTAACTCCAAACTCGTTAATGACCGTATCATAGGCCCGCGTGCTTTCCCAATGAACCAAGTACCTAGTTGCCCGGGTCTCGAGCCAATAACCGATTTGATTTTCCGGATTATTAATCATCAAGTGAACTTCAAAGTTAAGTTTTGTGTTTATCTTTTGCAATTCCTCATAGCCGCCAATGGTTTTATTCGATACAAATTCTCCATCGGCAATATCTAAGTGGATTAAATCAGTATGGGGCTCTATCGCACGAACCATACGTTCAAACTCGTCAGAGGTTTTGGCTAATATAGCTGGGACTATTTTTATCATAACATTGTAATTGAGGTAAGCCGAATGGGAGTTTCTGGCGAGCGGATTCGGAGGCCTTTTTAGCTTGGTTCGAGCGAAGCCCCGCTTAGCGGGGCGAAGCGAGATAAAAAGGCCGACGACCTCGGAGGCCGCCGCTGGAGCGGCCGAGAATGAGTGAGCCGGATACTCCCATTCGGCGTCACCTACTTCACAAGGTTTGGCGGCACTCTTCCTTCCAGTGCCTCAATGATATTTTTCGCCGCAAGTTCAGCCATTTTATTTCTCGTTTCTTCTGTAGCCGAGGCAATATGGGGAGTTAAAATAATGTTATTAAGTTTAAGGAGTCCAGGTTCAATTTTGGGTTCGTTTTCAAAAACATCAATCGCCGCCCCGCGAATCCAATTATCTTTAAGCGCCTCAGCTAAAGCTTTTTCATCTATCACCGGCCCGCGAGAAGTATTAATCAGGTAAGCAGTTTTTTTCATTGATTTTAACCGGTTTTCATTGATTAAATGATGAGTTGATTCTAAAAGCGGCACATGCAAAGAAACATAATCACATTTAGGCAATAGATTATCAATATTGTTAAAAAAACTGGCCCCAACAGCGATTCCGCTACGATTCGCTATTCGCGAATCGGCGGAACCTTCGACGAGCAATTCTTTTTCAAACTCCAGGCTTTGTTTTACATCGGTGTATAAAACTTTCATTCCAAATCCCCTGACTGCATGATAAGCCACCAGGGAACCAATCCGGCCTAAACCAACTATGCCTAAGGTTTTCCCCTTTAAGTCACTACCCAATAAAAGCATTGGCCCCCAAGCACGATATAAGCCGGCCCGGGTAAATTTGTCGGCCTCAACAATACGATGACTTATCGCTAGCATCAAAGCAAAAGTATGTTCGGCCACGGTGTTAGTCAGGACATCCGGCGTATTTGTAACCATTATGTTCCTTGTTTTGGCCGCTTCTAAATCAATATTGTCAAAACCAACCGCCATATTGGCTATGATTTTTAAAGTCGGTAATCCGGTACCCATAATTTCAGTATCAATTTTTTCAGTCAGAGTACAAAACAAAGCATCAGCCCCTTTAATGCCCGCTAAGATTTCCTCTTTATCCGCTGGTCTCTCTTTTGCCTGCTCATTAACTAAAACCTCATAGCCCTTGTCGCGCAATAATTTAATTCCAATATCAGGAATAGGCCTAGTAATGAATATTCTCATAAATTCTGTCCCGATTTTGTATCCGACAAGTCGGATTTACAAAATCGAGGATCCTCGATTCGCTAAAGCGAATCGGGAGAATTGGGCGAGTAATAAATACTTTTGGCATATTTATTTAAAATTTTGCCAATCTTCTTTTATGTCTTTCTTCTCCAGAAAACGGTGTTTCAAGCCAAAGTTTGATTGATTTTTTAGCTTCATCGTCAGTTAAAAAAGAGGTGCCAAAAGAAAGTATGTTGGAGTTATTATGTTCCCGAGTTGTTTTAATAACCCAGTCGGCATTTCCCCCATAATAAACCACTGCTCTTACTCCTTTATATCTGTTTGCAACCATGGCCTCGCCTTGCCCCGAGCCACCTAAAATTATGGCTTTTGAATTTTCCGAATCCTGGGAAACTTTTTGAGCGGCCTTATGAATGAAATCTGGATAGTCATCGGTCTCATTATACTCAAAAGCACCCATGTCTTGAAATTCATAGCCCCACTCGGCGAGCCATTGCTTTATTTTTTCTTTTAGCTCAAAACCTCGGTGATCTGATGCTAAGTATATCATGATCGGTAGTCCCGATTTCTTTCAAATCTTTCAGATTTGATTAAGAAATCGAGGATCCTCGATTTTGTAGCTCTGACTTTGTCGGATACAAAATCGGGACAAGATAAATCATTACTTTAATCTATTCAAATAATTAACCGCTTGAAGCAAGGCACAAGTGCCTTGACCAGCGGCAATTACTATTTGTTTAAACAGCACATCAGTTACATCACCAGCGGCAAAAAGGCCCAGGACATTAGTTTCGCAGTTTTTGGAAACAACGATCTCGCCGAAATTGTTTTTCTCGACTTCTTCGGGCACAAGACCACTATTGGGGACCATGCCGATATGAATAAAAATGCCATCAACTTTCAGTTCTTTTTCCTCGCCAATTTTCATATCCTTATATTTTAATCCATTCGCAAAACCATTTCCTGAAATTTGAGTCGTACTGGCATTATAAATCACTTCAACATTTTTTTTGCTTAAAAGATTATCAATCAAAACCTGCTCGCCCTTGAATTGAGGATTTTTGTTTATGACAAAAACTTTTGAAGCGATATCAGCCATCATAATCCCGGCTTCCAGGGCTGAATTTCCTCCGCCGATTATGGCCACGGTTTTATTGGGGAATAAAGGACCGTCACAGACCGT